>NZ_JBWKAW010000012.1:0-257805 GCF_056437345.1 Kitasatospora sp. NPDC042419 | reverse complement strand
TCGGCGATGTCGTCCGGCCCGTAGTGGTCCACGAAGCACCACGCGCCGACCATCCGGCGGCCCAGGCTCGGCAGCAGCCGGCGCACCACGGTGCTGCCGCCGAGGGCGGTCTCGCGCGGGGCCAGCAGTTCGCGGACCGGGCCGCCGGGGGTGGATTCGAGCCCACCCCGGACGGCGGGCGCGGGCGCTGGAGCCGGCGCCGGGACGGAGGCGGAAGGGGCGGCGGGGTGGCGGACGGGTTCAGCCATGGTGGGCCGTGCTCCTGGGTCGAGGGGAATGGGCAGGAGGAACGCGGAAGGATCGCAGGAGGAACGCGGGAGGCCGGTGCCGGAAGGCTAGTGCCGGGCGGCCGGGACGATGGGGGTGCCGGCGGAGACCGCGCGGGTGACGGGGGTCCGTTCGGCGATGTCGAGCAGCCGGGCGCGCTGGGCTTCGTCGAGGTCGCCGACGAGGTCGATGCGCCGGGTGATCCGGACCGCCTTCTCGGGGCCCTTCTCGTAGCCGAGGTGCACGCGGACGGTCTTCAGCGGCCAGTCCTTGCGCTGGGCGTACATCCGCAGGGTGATCGCGGTGCAGGAGCCGAGGGCGGAGAGGAGCAGGCCGACCGGGGTGGTGGCGGTGTCGGCGCCGCCGGCCGACTCCGGCTCGTCGGCGGCCAGGCGGTGGCGGCCGGAGTGGATGTCGATGCGGTAGTCGTCGCCGGTGCTGGTCGCCACGGCGGCGGCCGCGCGGACGAACTCGCCGGCGGCGCCCGTCGCGCCGTCCGGGGTGCCGGCGGCGGGTGCGGCGGTCACAGGCCGAACCGCTCGTGCTGGGCGGCGGGCACCAGGTCGGTGTACTCCGGGTGCTTGCCCAGCCAGCCGCGGATGAAGGGGCAGTACGGCAGGACGGCCAGTTCCCGGGCGCGGGCGTCGTCGAGGGCCGCGCGGGCGAGGGTGCCGGCGAGGCCGCGACCGGCGAAGCGGTCGTCGATCTCGGTGTGGATGAAGGCGATCTCGCCCTCGTAGCGGTGATACTCGGCGAAGCCGGCGAGTTCACCGTCGGCGGTGATCTCGTAGCGGGACTTCTCGGGGTTGTCGGCGACACTGGTGGTCGACATCGTTCCTCCTGGGCTCGCGCCGTGGTCGATGCATCTAATTTATCATTCAACTAATAGTGGATCAAGGCTTCCCCCGGTTCACGCTCGGACAGGAAGCCGTGCACCCGGCGTCAACTCCCCTCCCCCGGTCGTACCTGGTCTCCGGGACGTGCGCCGGTCGAGGGACCGGCGCGAGCAAGTGTCAGGAGAGATCCCACGTGACCACCACCGTCAACCCCGATCGGCCCACCGTCGTCCTCGTCCACGGCGCCTTCGCGGAGTCCGACGGCTGGAACGGCGTCGTCACCCGCCTCCGGGCCGCCGGCCACCGGGTGATCGCGGCGCCGAGGAGGCCGCCCTGAACGCCGCGGCCAAGCGGCCGCTGCGCGACGTCGCCCTCGACGAGGCTTCCGGCGAGCCCGCCTGGCGGGACCTGCCGTCTGGTTCGTCTACCCGGAGCTCGACTTCAACATCCCGGCGGCGGCGCACCGCTTCATGGCCGAGCGGGCCGGGGCGCGGGAGACGGTCGTCGTCGAGGCGCCTCGCACGCGCTCCCGGCGTCGGAACCCCAGGTGGTCGCCGACGTGATCCTCGCCGCCGTGAAGGGCGTCGAGTAGGCGGGGGCGGCCCGGCGACGACGAGGGCCGGCCACCGCGGGGGTTCGGTGGCCGGCCGTGTGTGCCGGCGTCAGCCGGCGGTCTGTGAGTCAGCGCACGAGTGCGTCAGTGCCTCGGCGCGTCAGTACCTCAGTGCGTCGGTGCCTCAGTGCCTCAGTGCCTCAGTGCGTCGGTGCCTCAGTGCGTCGGTGCCTCAGTGCGTCGGTGCGTCGGTGCGTCGGTGCGTCGGTGCGGGGTGTGGCGGGTCCGGGTCAGCAGGACCCGGCCGGGCGCTCGCGCACCACCAGGTCGGTGCGGCCCGCCGTCGCGTCCATCCAGACCACCCGGGTGCCCTGGTCGGCGGCGGGCTGGTACTGGCCGCCCCGGTTGCAGGAGACCCGCTGCGGGGTGCCGCCGGTGATCGGGAGCTGCCAGACCTTGGACAGCGCGGCGTTGGACCAGCCACCGGCCGGCTTCTCGCCGTCCGCGGAGCCGAAGGTGACGGCCCGGTCGGAGGCGGTGATGGTCGGGCGCAGCGCGGCGTACGACGAGTCGCCGGGCAGCAGGTCGGTCGCACCGGAGCCGTCCAGCGCGCCGGAACGGATCGCGCTGCGCTTGGTCCGGTCGGCGGGCGTCTCCACCCAGAGCACGCGGCCGCCCGCGAGCACGGTGGAGGAGACCGCCGCCCCGCCGGCCGCGGGGTACTGGGCGACGACCTTGCCCGCGGCGATCGAGTAGACGGTGGGCGCGGAGGTCAGGGCCTCGCCACCGGTGGACCACTCCTCGTTCCAGCCGAGCAGGCCGTCCTTGAGGCTGAGGCCGAAGGCGCTGTGGCCGTCCGCCACCGGGAGCTCCACCGCGGGGGCGCTGTCACGGACCAGCTGGATCCACGTCCGGCCGGAACCGGAGTCGCTCACCCGGAAGGCGACGGTGTCGCCGGAGACCTGGACGTCGGAGATGTACTGGTTGGGGCCGCGGTGGACGCTGCGGAGCTCGCCGCCGTTCAGCGGGCGGGCGAACACCTCCGTCCCCCACCGGCCCTGCGCGTCGGTCCCCATGGCGACCCAGACGGCGGAGGTGCCGTCGGTGGCGGGCCAGCCGTGCGAGCGGCCGTCCTCGGGGCTGAGCCTGACGGGCGTGCCGCCGCCGGTGACCGCGCCGGTGAAGACGGCGAGGGAGCCCTTTCCGCCCTTCTCGGTGGTGCCCGCCACCCAGTGGCCCTTGGCGGCGGCGGGGGCCATGCCCACGGTCGAGACGTCGCGGAGCAGCACCCGGCTGTCCAGGCCGACCCGCTGCTGCCAGCCGGCCCGGATCCCGTGCGCGTCGAAGGCGGCTGCCACGGTACGGAGCTGGGCGCGACTGAGGCCGAGCGTCCGGCCGGCGGCGAGCATCGCGTTGCGTCCGTCCACGAAGTCGTCGGCCGGGGTGAGGTACTCGGCGAGCGCGCGGTAGATCAGCCGGTCGGCGACAAGCGGGTCCAGGGTGCGCCGGATGTCCCACAACGCACCCGAGAAGATGGTGGAGTTGAGGTGGACGCCGCCGCTGTCGAGGGACGGCGAGACGCCGAGGTAGTGGTCGACGGTGGTCCGGCGGTCGTCCAACCGGCGGCCCGCGCAGTCCTCCGGGGTACCGGTGCGGCAGAGGCCCTCACCGAGGAGTGCGGCGCGCGGGTCGTTCATCGACATGCCGCGGGCGGTCACCTCGACGGCGTTGCCGAAGTAGTCGGCGAGTGCCTCGTTCATCGCCCCGGACTGGCCGAGGTAGGCGAGGTTCGCGGTCTTCTGGATGACGCCGTGGGTCATCTCGTGGCCGGCCACGTCGAGCGCCGCGGAGAACGGGTGGTACTTGCCGCCGCCCGCGCCGTACAGCATCTTCGAGCCGTCCCAGTAGGCGTTCGGCATGGGCTGCCCGTTGGACGTCAGGTTGACCACGGAGGTGATCGCGCCGCGCTTGCCGTCCAGGCCCTCCCGGCCGAGGCGGTCGCGGTAGAAGTCGTACACCGCGGCGGCGTTGAGGTGGGCGTCGGTGGCGCCGCTGGTGCCGGTGCCGGCCGGGAAGTCCGGGGTCGGGGAGCTCGGCGGGAGGACGCCGTCGGGGACGGGGCCGTGGCCGACCTCGATCTCGTCGCGCCCGGCCGCGTCGTAGGTGGTGATCGGGGCGGACCGGGAGAGGTCGGAGAGCTGGTAACTCCCGTCCGGGAGGCGGGCGATGTCGACCTTCACGGAGCGGCCGAGCACGTCCGGCGCGGTCCCGGTGGCGGGTTCGGGGCCGGTCGGCGTCGCGCTGGGCGCGTTCTGCGCCTCGGCGGCGGTGGTGGCGCCGCCCGCCGGGTACGGGGAGCGGGCGTCGTGGGCGAGGGCGATCACACCGGCGGTGGCGTCCACGTAGACCTCGCGGGCCGGGCGGCCGGCGGCGTCCGGCCCGGTGCCGCGCACCGTGAAGTGCCGCGCCAGCCGGCCGGCGTCGCCCGGCAGGATCACCAGGCCGTGGTCCTCGGCGGTGGCTCCGGTCCGGGCGCGCGGGTCGTCGATCGCGGTGAGGGCGAGGTCGCGCAGCACCCCGTCCGGGACGGTGGCGGCGGTCGGCGCGGACAGTCCGGTGAAGTACTTGCCGCCGACCGACTCCACCCGCTGTCCGGCGCCGTCGCCGGTGAGGTGGACCAGGTACTGCCCGCCGAGCACCGGGACGCCGCCGTAGCGCTGCTCGAACCTGACGGTGCGCCGGCCGTCCGGGGCGCTCTCGGTGCCGAGTTCGGCCAGCTGGGCGGGGTCCACGCGGTAGCGGTCCGGGTGGGCCGCGAGGTGGGCCAGCGCCGCCTCGGCCGGGCCGGCACCGGGGGCCGGCTCGGCCAGGCCGGTGACGAGCTGCGGGGCGGCGGTGTCGCGCCCTGCCACCAGGCCGGGAACGGGGTCGGGCTCGGTGGCCGGGCCGGCGAACGCCGGCGGGACGCCCAGCCCCAGGCCCAGCACGACGACGGTGCCGACACCTAGCACCTTGGGCATACGGGAACGACGAAGCACGACGGATCCTCCCCTGGACCACGACATCAGTGGATTCGGCGCGCGGGAGACAGGCCCGCGCACCGGGTCGCGCCGCCGGCCGGCAGGCTGCCGGGAGGGCGCGACGGGGCGGGCCGGCGCGATGCAGCACCCGGGCGCATCGGTTCTTCCAACTCCCGGCGGCCCGCCGTGCACTGACCATATGACATCAAGCGGCATATGTCGATGACTGACTTATCAAGGGGTCCACAGACCCCGCAGAGGCCCGCAGAGGCCCGCAGAGGCCCGCTGCGGGAACAGTCGAGGGGCGGCCGGTCGAGGCGAGAGCCCGCCGAGGCGCCGCCGCACGCGCGACCGCACCGGCGCGGGGGCTCCGCCGGTGCGGTCGGGTGGGGTCGGGTGCGGTCGGGTGCGGTCGGGTGGGGTCAGGTCAGGTGGAGTCGGGACGAGGTCGGTGGGGTCAGGCGGGGCCGGGTGGGTCGAGTGGGGCCGGGATCAGCCCAGCGGGCGGCAGAGCAGGGCGTCCGGGACGCCGTAGTGCAGCCACTTCCAGGTGAACGCGACCCCCGCCACGTACTCGCCGTCGGAGCACTGGCCCTTGTAGTGGCCGGGCGCCCAGTCGCTGCCGGTCGATCCGCCCCCGGCGGGCCGGTTGTCGCCGTGGTCGAACCACACGTTGCGCCCGCCGGACGGCAGCGGACGGGCGGCGGGCGCGCACAGCAGGGCGGCCATCGCATCACCGCGTACGCCGTAGCCGACCGCGAGGGCGCCTTCCGGGCACTGCAGCTTGTTGTAACCCGCCGCCCAGTCTCCCCCGGTGACGAACCGCTCGTCCGTGACGGCCGTCCAGGCCCCCGCGCCGACCGCCGGCTGCGCCGCGTCGGTGCACAGGCCCCGGCCGTCCCCTCGTCCGAGCCCGGCCAGGCGCAGGCCGTCGGGGCAGGTGCCCTTGCGGTTGCCGGCACTCCAGTCGGGCAGCGCGAGCATGCGCCGGGAGGCGTTCCGGTCCCCGTGGTCCAGGTCGAGCATCTTCCACTGCGCGGCCCGCGGGACCTGCCCGGCACGGGAGGGTGCGGCGATCAGCCGGTTCCAGTACGGGGCACGCCAGTCCCCCTGGTCCTCGATGCTCAGCCGCCGGCCCGCCGCGTCCCAGTGCAGGAGTGCCCAACTGTCCTGCGGGGCGCCGCCGTTGTGCCAACCAACGAGCGGCCAGATTGCGAAGTCGGTGTCGTTGGCGGCCAGGATCGCGGTGAAGGCGTCGAACCAGGCGCGTTCCTTGGCGTCGGTGCTGCCGCGCCCGCCGGCACCGAACTCGCTCACCCACACCGGGGCGGTGAAGTGCTGGCCCTCCCGGGTGACGAACAGCGCCTCGTCGTCGACCACCCGGGCCAGTTGCTCGGGCGTGAAGTCCTGGTAGCGCGGGTCGCCGGTGGCGCCGAGACCGCCGCTCGCACCGGTGTTGGCGGGCCCGGTGTAGCCGTAGAAGTGCGCGGCGTAGACCAGCTTCCCGGAGTCGATCAGGGTGTGGGAGAGGGTGGCGACCGGCTTGAGCACCGGGCGGCCGTGGAAGAACCCGGCGAGCGGTATGCCCTGCCAGTTGATGCCCTCCATGATGATCAGCAGGTCGGGGTCGGCCTGCAGGATCCGGTTGCCGGCCTCCTCGAAGGCTGCGTACGCGTCGTGGCCGTCGCCCATGCCCCAGTTGGGGTCGTCCCAGGTGTCGCGGCGGACCTCGTTGCGCAGGTCCGCACCGACCACGCGCTTGTTCGCCTTGTACCGGTTCGCCATGAACAGCCAGTTCTCCTCCCACTGCTGGGTGGACTGGCCGCTGTTCCAGCGTTCGTTGCCGTCCAGCCCGCAGCAGAAGCGGTAGCCGGTGGTGTGGTTGTTGAGGATGACGGCGAACCCGTCGGCGGTGAGCGCCTCGACCACCGCGTCGTAGACCTGCAGCGGAGTCCTGCCCCTCAGCTGCGGGTTGGCCGCCACGGCGGCGTCCGGCACCGCGGCGGCGTCGCGGATCATCGCGTCGGCGTACGGCAGGCGGATGCTGTTGAGGCCGAGGCCGTGGAACCCGGCGAGGATCTCGGCGATCGGCGCGCGGTCGAGCCCGAGCGGCAGGTTGTACGAGACCTGCCCGGCCTGGTTGTTCGCCGGGTCGGTGGTCGGGCCGCTGCCCTGCCAAGTCCCCTGGGCTCCGGCCCAGTTGCCCGCCTTCAACTTGAACCGCTCGCCGTCCGCGTCGACGATGTAGCGGCCGCGGGTGCTGAGCGGACCGGTCCAGGAGGCGGCGAGCTCGGCACCGCCGAGCACGGCGGGTGCGGGCGGGGCGGCCGCAGTGGCCGCCGGAAGCGCCTCGGCGGCCGCAGTGGCCCCGGTGACCGTGGCGGCCCCGGCGGTCGCGGTCGCTGTCGCGGTCGCCGGCGCTGTCGCGAGAAGTGCGCAGACTCCGGCCGCCGCGACGGCGGCGCGGATCGCACGATGCATCATGATCGGGACGTCCTTGGGGGGATGAGGGTGAGGACGAGGAGGCCGACCTGACTGCCGGCAGGTCGACCCGGGGACTCCCATTGCACCTGCGCGACGCGTACAGGACAAGGCCGTGGGGCGGACGTCCGTCGAATCCGTTGGGACTGCCGGACGCTGCAGGTACTGCCGGGACCGACGGGGCCACCGGGACCGGCGGGCCCGGCGGGCGGGGGAACGGCGCGGCCCGGTGCGCGGTCGTTCCGCACACCGGGCCGCGTTCGAGGGGCGCGGGTCAGTACCCGCCTCCGGCCGGCCACCGGGAGATCGGCCGGAGGCCGTCGATCACCTGCGTGACGGTGGTGCCGGCCGGGACGAAGGAGTCGAAGTCGATCCGCGGGTCGCCCACGTCGACGGTCACCAGCAGCAGGTACCGGTTCAGCTGGGTGGTGATGTCCGCGCCGAGGAGTTCCACCTTCTCGACGTTGCCGGAGTGGTGGACCGGACGCTCCGGCAGGGCGGCGAGGTGGGGCGAGATCGCGTCCACGAAGGCCTGCCGCGCCTGGATCTCCTGCTCGATCTGCTCGGGGGTGGGATCGGCCCCGCCCTCGCCGGTCTCGATGCCGGTCGGGGGCGCGTCGATGCGGAACACAGTGATCATCTTCGGGAACTCCGGATCCTCGGGGACCGGCCGCCGGCGGGAGCTGTCCCGCCGGCGGCACCCCGGTGCGTGGACGGACGGCTGGGGCCGGGGAGGCGTCGGACCTGCCGCCGCGACCTGTCCGGCATGCTGGCGCACCGGACCGGCTCCGGCGGCGCGGCGCGCCAGGAGGGGCGGCGGAGTCGACTCCAAGGGACCACCGCGCACGCCGCCCCGGGAGCACGCCGGGCCGCCGCCACGACGCCGCCGCGCCGCCGCGCCGCCGCCGGCCCCTCCCGCAGCGGGGCGAGCGGCGGGAGCACCACGGGCGCCCGGACGGAAGCTACCGGCGAGCCGGCGAAGCAGGTCAGCAGTGTGGCCGCCAGCACGTCCCGGCCGCCGAACGCCAGGATTCCGACCGCCAGTTGGAGCACGAAGGCGGGCAGGACGGCGAGCGCCACGGCCCGGCCGGCGCCGTCCTCGAAGACGCCGAGCTGGAGGCAGCCGACGAGGATCTAGGCGATGGCCACGCTGTAGAAGCCGAGGGGTATGGGCGAGGCGATCGGGCGCAGGGTGATGCGGGTCATGCCGCGCAGGTCGGGTTCGGGCCGGCGCAGCGGCGGCGAGCCGGGGTCGGCGTGGTCGCCGGGCGCGGTGGGCACGGTGGGCGCCTCGGGCTCTTCGAGTCGATTGGTCTCGGCGGTTCCGGCGGTTCCGGCGGTTCCGGCAGGGCTGCAGGGCTGCGGGGCCCGGTGGCTCCGGCAGCACCGGCGGGTATCGCGGGTTCCCCCGATGCGGGGTCACGGGTGGTCATGGTGCGTGGGTCTCCTCGACTCGGTGCACGGCGGAGAGTGCACGGCGGACGGCGGAAGGCGGGGCGGGCGCGGTCCGGCGCGCCCGCCCCGCCCCCGGTCCGCCGGGCCGGCTCAGCGCTCGGCGAGGGCCTCGCGCAGGGTGGCCACGGCGAGCGAGACGGCCGCCTCGGCGGCGTGCGTCCCGCGCAGGGCGTCGAGCATCACGAAGTCGTGGATGATGCCCTGGAAGCGCACGGCGGTGACCGCCACTCCGGCCGCGCGCAGCTTGTTGGCGTACGCCTCGCCCTCGTCGCGCAGCACGTCCGCCTCACCGGTGACGACCAGGGCCGGCGGCAGGCCGGTGAGCTGCTCGGTGGTGGCGCGCAGCGGCGAGGCGGTGATCTCGGCGCGCTGGGCCTCGTCGGTCGTGTACTGGTCCCAGAACCACTGCATGCCGTCGCGCCGCAGGAAGTAGCCCTCGGCGAACTGGTGGTAGGAGGGGGTGTCGAAGTTCGCGTCGGTGACGGGGTAGAAGAGCACCTGGTGGAGCAGCGGCAGGCCGCCGCGCTCCTTGGCGAGCAGGGTGAGGGCGGCGCTCATGTTGCCGCCGACCGAGTCGCCGGCGACGGCGATCCGGGTGGCGTCCAGCCCCTTGGCCGCGCCGTCGGTGACGACCCAGCGCGCGACGGTCCAGCTCTGTTCGAGGGCGACGGGGTAGCGGTGCTCCGGCGCGCGGTCGTACTCCGGGAAGACCACCGCCGCGCCGGTGCCGACGGCCAGTTCGCGGACCAGCCGGTCGTGGGTGTGGGCGTTGCCGAAGACCCAGCCGGCGCCGTGGATGTAGAGGACGACGGGCAGCTCGCCCACGGCACCGGCCGGACGGACGATCCGGGCCCGGACCTCGCCGGTCGGACCGCCCGGCACGGTCACCCATTCCTCGTCCACGTCCGGCCGGGCGATCCCGCCGGACTGGACCTCGTCGACGGCGGCCCGGCCCTCCTCCGGCGGCAGCTGGAAGAGGAACGGCGGCTTGGCGGTGTCGGCGGCGAAGGCCGCGGCGGCGGGCTCCAGAACGGGCGTGACGGGTGCGGAATCGGTCATGGTTCGGCCTCTTCGGTGCGGGGAGGTTGGTGCGCCGGCCTCGGCGGGAGGCGGCACAACCGACCGTAGGCGAGGGCCCGCCGACCGGCTTTGCCCGGCGCGCACAGTGTTTGACCCTCCGTGCGCACCGGTCCCCCGAACGGCGTCAGAGGCCGCTCCCCGTACCCCCGGTCTCACCGCTCCCGACTCCCCGGTCCTTGGGCGTCCGGTGTCTCCGCACGGTGTGCGTCACGTCCCCGGAGACGCCGCCGCCCTCACGGTCGCACGAACGGGTGAGCTTCGTTGACACGGGGTCCAAACGGGTTCCCGGAGCACCTCGGGAATGCATGCTTCAGACGCCGTCGCCGCACATGGGCACGGCCGGCGCGCGGGTCGCGCCGCGGTAATCGGACGAGGGATCGGCACTGATGGCACAAGGCACTGTGAAGTGGTTCAACGGCGAGAAGGGCTTCGGCTTCATCCAGCAGGACGACGGCGGCCCTGACGTGTTCGTCCACTTCTCCGCGATCCAGACCACCGGCTTCAAGGAACTGGCCGAGGGGGCCCGGGTCGAGTACGACGTCACCCAGGGGCCCAAGGGGCCGCAGGCGGAGAACGTCGTCCCGATCCGCTAGCGGACAGCATCACCCGTCCGGGAGCCCCCGGACGTCTGAGCGGCCTTCACCTGATCCCGGACTCGGCCACGAGGCAAGGGAATCGGCGTGAAGGCCGCGGTCGTGGCGCCGGCCCGTGCGTGCGGCACACCCGGCCCCTGCCCGGCCCGGCCCAGCCCCGCCGCCCCGCTGCCGCAAGCAGCCCCGGCCCGCGGCCGCGCCTGCCGCCCGCGCCTGACGCCCGCGCCTGACCTCCGCGTCCGCGCCTGCCGCCCGGCCTCCGGCGAGCAGGTGAAGCGCTCCGGGCATCGGGACCACCGGCGCCGCGCGCAGTCGCACAGTGCCGGTACGACGTCGTGGCCGCGACCCCACCCGCGCGGACCGGCGGACCGGCTGAGCGGCTGAGCGGCTGAGCGGCTGAGCGGCTGAGCGACAAACCGGCGGCGGCCGGTACTGACGAGCGACCGCCGGAGACGGCGGACCCGCCTCACCCGTCCCGACACCGTCACCACGGAGCCAGGTACGGCAGGACCGTCCTCAGCAGGCCGACACCCTACGCCCCGGCCTGCTGGTAGAACGTCACCAGGAGTCCGTACACCGGCTCGTCCTCCGAATCCTCCTCCGTCTCGTCGACCAGTCCGGCCAGCACCTCGGCGAGCCGCGCCGCCTTGGCCGGGCTGAGCCGGAGGTGGCGCAGTGACAGGAGGTGGCCGGCGGGTGAGCGGTCCAACTCCTGGGCGACGGCGCCGAACAGCGCGGCCGTGCCCTCGGCCTGCGGTTCGGCGACGAGGAGCCGCTCGGCGGTCCGCCGGTAGTACTTCTCGGTGCCGCCGCGCACCTGTCGCGTTCCCGCCTCCTGGACCAGCCCCGCCTCGCGCAGCACCCTGAGGTGGTGGGAGACGCTACCCTTGTTCGCTCCCAGCTGTGCGGCGAGCCGGCTGATCGTCGACGGCCGGCCGCTCAGCGCGAAGAGCAGGCGCTGGCGCAGGGGGTGGGCGAGTGCGCTGTGCTGCACAGGCGTGCTGATCCGCTGGACGTCTTCGTCTAATTGATGGCTCACCAGATCAAGCGTTAAGTACAGTTGACGCTTTGGCAAGCCACTGGTGTACTCACTCCCATGACCCCCACCACCTCGCCACCTGCGCTGGATGCCGTCGCCGTCGTCGAGTCGATCGCCGACCTGGTCGACGAGAACTACGTCTTCCCCGATGCCGCCCGGCAACTGGCGGCCCTGCTGCGGCGCCGGAGTGCCGAGGGTTCCTATCCGGCGGAATCCGCCCAGGAGTTGGCCGACGCGGTCACCGCGGACCTGCGGTCCGTCAACGGCGACCTGCACCTGGCCCTCAACTACCACGACGTGCCGGTGCCGCGCGAGCAGGGCGCGGCGGCACTCGCCGCGATGCGGAGGAAGTTCGACGCCTCCCTGGGCGGCGTTCCGCGCGTGGAGCTCCTCGACGGCGGCGTCGCGGTCCTGGAGATCTCGCCCTTGCTCTTCCCGCTGGACTGGGCGGCGCAGCCGCTGGCCGCGGCGCTCTCACTGGTGGCACCCGCCCGCGCCCTCATCCTGGACCTGCGCCGCAACGTCGGCGGCGATCCGAACACGGTCGCCTTCGTCTGCGGCTACCTGCTCGACGGCCGCACGAAGCTCAACACCATGCTCTCGCGCCAGGGGGAGGTGGCCGAGCAGTCCTGGTCGCCCCCGTTCGTACCGGGTGCCCGCTTCGGCGGCGAGAAGCCGCTCTACGTGCTGACGAGCGGCAGCACCTTCTCCGGGGGCGAGGAGCTCGCCTACGACCTGCAGCAGCTCGGGCGCGCCGAGGTCGTCGGGGAGGCCACCCGGGGCGGCGCGCACCCGCGCGAGGGCTGGACGGTGCACCCGCACCTGGAGCTCAGCGTTCCCATCGCCCGCGCGGTCAACCCGGTCTCGGGCACCAACTGGGAGGGCACCGGCGTCCGGCCCGATGTGCCGTGCGACGCCGACGCGGCGCTCGACCGCGCCCTGGCCCTGGCCGTGGCCCGCCTGGCCTAGGCAGTATCTTCAGATGATCATCGCCGGTGGTTCATGGCGCCGTGATACGTCGCCATGAACCGTCCGCTGTGGAGCGGGAGTCCGTCCGGTCGTTGCTGCCCGAGTCGTTGCGGGGGCGGAAGCGGCTGGACGACCGCAGAGTCCCGAACGGAATCGTGCGGAGGTTCCGGACCGGGACCGCCCGGCGGGATGTGCCCGAGCACTCCGGCCGATGGGCCACGCTGCATACGCGTTTCCGCAGGTGGGCGGCGGACGGGACGGTCACAGGCCGTTCAGGAGTCGCTTGCGCAAGGGTGAGCGGCGCTCGTACGCCACCCGCAGGTGGGCTCGGGCGCACCGCATCAGTTCCGCGAGGTATGCCCGCCACTCGGGCGTCGTCTCGACCTGCGCCCGGGCGTCCAGCCCGTCGATCAAGGCGCGCCATGCGGCGTGGTTGACGAAGCCGGGACGGTACGAGGCCGGCCAGGGCAGTTCGTAGGACGGCGGCGCATGTGACGCCGGGCCGCCGAAGGGGTCGGGCCACGGTTCACCGCGCCAGTCGGCCAGTGTCTCCTCGACGGCCGAGCGGTGGTCACCCCTCGGAGCCAGCGCCTCCAACCCGGGCGCGAGGCACTCGACCTCGCGCCAGACCTCCTCCGACCACGGACCCAGGCCGTACGTGGCGGCCAGCACCGCGCGCTGCCGTTCGGTCGTCGCCTGCCGGATCGCTCTGGCGATGACGTCCACCAGTCGCGGCGAGTGCCGGGAGCAGGATGTCTCCTGTATGTCGAAGGGCCGCCAGCACCAGACCCGGTACGGCCGCGTCCGCCTGGTGGTCTCCACGACGAACCGGTAGCCCAGCGGGCTTTCGTGATCGTGGTCCGGGCTGTGCTCGGCGGCATGGATGATCTCCGCCAACCGGAACCGGCGCACGCGCAGACCCGGGACGGGGCACCACCATCGCGTCACGGTGAGACACCGGCCGTCGAACACCAGCCGCGACCCCGGACGCCGAAGAGCCACCCGTTCCACCGGCCCGTCCACCTGCATCCCCCCGCCGTCGGCGTTGCCCCCGGTCGGCACAGTCTCACGCCACCGGCAGAGGCGACAGCACTTTGACGACAACGCCTGGGCCCGTCGGCGGTGCGGCCGGCCGTGGAACCGGCCGGCCGGCCAGCTGGGGAAGGCCTCACCGGGGCCTGGAGGAGAGCCCGCCTCCGCGTGCCCCCGAAGCGGCCGACCCGGCAGTGGGGCTGACGGATCGTCGGCGTAGGATCCGGTGGTCCACTGATCATCGACGGTCCAGGGAGGCGCCGGCCCATGGCGGAGCAGCGCGTTGTCATCGTCACCGGCGGCGGGTCCGGCATCGGCGCCGCCACCGCCCGGCTGCTGCGCGCCGAGGGCCACCAGGTGGTGGTCTCCGGTCGGCGCCGCGAACCGCTGGAGCGCGTCGCCCGGGAGACCGGCGCGCTCGCCCACGTCTCCGACACCACGGATCCGGACGGCGTCCGGGACCTCGTGGCGGCGGCCGTCGCGGCGTTCGGCCGACTCGACGGGCTGGTGCTCAACGCCGGGGCCGGCCGGCCCGGTTCGGTGGGCGACGTGACGCCGGAGGACTGGGAGCTGGTGATGCGGACGAACGTCACCGGCCCCTTCCTCCTCCTGCGGGCCGCGCTGCCGCACCTGCTGGAGTCGCGCGGGGCCGTCGTCGCGGTCGCCTCGGTCTCCGCCCTGCGCAACGGCGCCGCCAACGCCGCCTACGCCACCTCGAAGGCCGCGCTGCTGCAGCTCTGCCGCTCCCTGGCCGTCGACTACGGCCGGCTCGGGCTGCGGGCCAACACCGTCTGCCCGAGCTGGGTCCGCACCGAGATGGCCGACCGTCCGATGGCGCGCCTCGCGGACCGGGCGCAACTGGCGGGCGGCGTCGAGGAGGCCTACCAGGTGGCGACCCGGCTCACGCCGGCGGGACGGCCCGGCGAGCCGGAGGAGGTCGCCGCGGCCGTCGACTGGCTGCTGTCACCCGCCGCGAGCTACGTGAACGGCGCCGTGCTCACGGTCGACGGCGGGGTCACCGCACTCGACCCGGGCACCACCGCCTTCGGCTTCCGGATCGAGCCGCGCGGGGACGCCTGACGACTCCCGGCATCGAGCCCCCGGCATCCGGACCTCCGTACCCGGACCTCGGCGGGGGCGGGAACGGGCTACCGGGCGTCGCCCTCCACCGAGGCCGCCCCGGGCACCGGCACTCACGCCTGCGTGGCGGTCGGCGCGGCGGTCGGCGCGGCGGCCTGCGCGGCGGTCGGCGCGAACCCCGGTGCGGAAGCCGTCACCGGGGCCGTCACCGGGGCCGTCGCCGGGGCCGCCGCCGCGGTGGCCTCGCCCGGACGGTCCTCGCCGTCGGTCGCCCCCTCCGACCCGTCGATCGCCCCGCCGACGGCCGTACCGCCCCGCAACCCCGGTGCCAGCAGCAGGGTCACGCCCAGCGAGAGGGCCGCGGTCGCCGCCATGCCGCCGGCCGGGGAGGTCAGCTCGGCCAGCGCCCCGGCGACCGCCGCACCCACGCCCTGCACGGCGAGCATCCCGGCGGAGTGCAGGCCCAGGGCCTGCCCGCCGAGCCGCGCGGGAGTCAGCGCCGTCAGCCGGTCCTGGAGCAGCAGACCCGCCGCGTACCCGAAGGTGGCGACCGTGACCAGCACCACCGCGACCGGCAGGCCCGGGTCCAGGGCGAAGCCCAGGTAGGGCGCGGCCAGCAGGAGGCAGAGCGGGACGGCCGCCCGGTCCCGCCGGCGGGCCGGCAGGAAGCGGCCGACGAGGACGTCCCCGGCCAGCATGCCCGCCGCGCCGCACGCGAACAGCAGGCCGGAGCCGTGCGGGCTGAACGGCACGTAGAGGGCCTCCGCCCCCACGATCAGGCCGTTCGGCACCCAGAGCGCGAGGTAGACGTACCGGCGCGGCGCCGAGGACCAGAGCACCGCGTTGGTCCGCAGGGTCTCCGCCACCGACGGCCGACCGGAGGCCCGGGCCGGCCGCCGGCCCAGCCCGAACCGCGCCACCCCCGCGGACAGCAGGTGGAGGGCGGCGGCCGTGAGCAGCGTGCCGCGCGGGGACAGGACCGTCACCAGGACGCCGCCGGCCGCGAATCCGCCGATCTGGAGCACCCCGGCCGACACGCTGAGGACCGACCGCCCGAGCAGGAGGCCGCCGCGCGGCAGGATCTCGTTCAGCAGCCCGTACCGCGCCCCGCCGCCGACCGCGCCGGCCACCCCGAGCCCCAGCAGGACCGCGAACAGCGCCCAGAGCGGCAGCCCGGGGACGGCCTGCACGGCCGTCCCCGCACACAGGAGCAGGGCCGTCCCGGCCAGTGCGGCGCGCGGCGGCAGCCGGTCCGCCGCCGAGAGCACGGTGACCGCGCCGACCGACTGGCCGAGGGCCGGGCCGAACACGGCCAGCGAGGAGAGGAGCGGGGAGCCCGTCCCCTGGAACACCAGGATGCCCAGCGCCGGTCCGCCGACGGTCTGGGCCGCGGTCTGCCCGGAGGAGGCCAGGAGGAGCGGGGTGAACTCCCCGACGCGGAAGAGCTCGCGGTACGTTCGCATGCCGGGGAGTCTCACCGGCCGGGTCCGCCGGGCGTTAGGTTTTCGCGGGGAGGCGAAACGAATGGGCTGGTGGCGGGTCGACGCGGACACCCTGGCGGGGAGCCGGTTCGTCGTCTCGCCGCTGGCCGAGACGGTCGCCGTCCTGAAGACCCTCCAGCGGGGCGGCGCCGCCCACCCCGGCGAGCGCCGGTGGCTCGACGCCCACCTCCCCCGCTACCGGGCGCTCCTGTCCGCCGACCCGGTCACCGCCGCCCTGGTCGGCGCCGCGCTGGGCCCCCGGTGGAACGCCACCTTCCTCACCCCGACGCCCGACGCCGGGGACGGGCCCGTCTTCGCCCGGGAGCTGGAGCGGGTCCGGGCCACGCCGCCCGCCGTCGCCCGGGCCGACCTGGCCGAGACCCTGGGCGGCCCGGTGCCCGCGGTGCTGCGCCGCGACGACCTGCCGGAGCGCGCCGCCGGCCTGCTGGAGTGGGTGTGGGCGGAGACCGTCCGGCCGTCCTGGCCGCGCCGCAGACGGATCATCGAGGCCGACGTCCTCGCCCGGACCGCCCGGCTCGGCGAGCACGGGTGGGCCACCGCGCTGGACGGGATGCGGCCCGGCCTGCGCTGGCTCGGCGCGAACCGCCTGCAGGTCACCCGGTGCGACAGCGCGCCGCTGGAACTGTCCGGCGCACAGCTGCTGTTCGTCCCGGTCACCCCGGCCCGGAGCTGGGTCTGCTGGGACGCCCCGCCGGTCGACGGCCGGCGCGCGGGCCCGGGCCCGGGCCTGCGGTACGCGGTCGTCTACCCCTGCGCGGGCGTCCTCGCCGAGGACGAACGGCCGCCGGTCCCGCACGCGCTGGCCGCGCTCCTCGGCCCGGCCCGGGCCGGGCTGCTCACCCTGCTCGACGCGCCCAAGACCACCACCCAGCTGGTGGCGCTCACCGGGCTCCCGCTGGGCTCGGTGGGCCGCCACCTCAGGATCCTGCGCGAGGCGGGCCTCGCCCACCGCCGCCGGGCCGGCCGCTCGGTGCTGTACGTCCTCACCGCGGCGGGCCAGGTCCTGCTGGACGCCCGCCCGCCCGGGGCGGAACCGCGCTGACGGGCCGCTGACGGCCCCGTACCGACGGAGGCCCGGGTGGCCGGACGCCGGTGAGCGGGCCCGCTCCGGCTCACCGGGCCGGACGGCTCAGGACTCCTCGGCGGCGCGTTGGGCCGCCTTCACCCGCTCGGCCAGTTCGGCCGCCGGGATGCGGCGCACCGGGACGTGGTGGCGCTCGGCGAGCCGGTCGACCGGGTCCGGCGTGGTCTCCATCACGTCGAGGACCAGCAGGCTGTGGCCGTTCTCCACCTCCTCGCTGAGGACGATCAGCCCGGCACCGCCGTCGGTGTCGCGCCGGTTCTCGGCGGCGCTGCCGAGCGCCGTGCCGGCCGCCCAGCCCAGCAGGCCGCCGATCGGCCCGGCCAGCAGCCCGGCGAGGCCGCCGACCACCCCCGCGCCGACGGTCGACGCGCCCGCGCCGCGGACCTGGCTGACCGGGATGTCGAGGGTGCCGTCGTCCAGCCGGTCCACGATCGCGGACTGGCGCAGGCCCGGCAGGTGCTCGGCATCGTCGAAGGCGGCCCGGCAGGACTCCCGGTCGGTGAAGTCGAGCAGCAGGACGTGGTGGGTCTGGGTCATGGCCTCGACGGCTCCTCTCACGGCGGGGTGGGGCCAGTCCAGCTTGGTCCAGGCCCGGGCGCCCCGCCCTGCGGTGGTCCACCGTCCGGGGTCCCCGGCGGCCCTCCGGCACCCCGCCGACCCACTGACTCACCGACCCGCCGACCCACCGACCCGCCGACCCGCCGACCCGCCGACCGCGCCGAAGCGCGCCGGGGCCGGCTCAGTCGGCGGCGTAGGTGCGGCGGACGTTGCCCTTCGCGTCCGCCAGCAGGTAGCCGCTGTTGTGGTACTCGTCGGAGAGGTAGACCCGGATGCTCGCCGCGCCGTCGCTCCAGGCGTCGATGATCAGGTAACGGCTGGTCGGGTTCTTGACGTTGAGCGTTTCGTTGGCCTTCGCCAGCAGCGCCGGCACGACGTCCCAGTCGTACTGCGCGAGGTCGACCACCTTCTCCTTGGCCATCGACCCGCCGGTCCGGCGGGTGGTCGAGCCGTCGCGGTAGTCGATCCAGTCGTAGCCGCGCCCGTCGGCGGTCGGCACCTGGGCGCTCGCGTAGCCGGGGTAGACGGTGAGCTGCTTGACCTTGGTGCTGCCGGACTGCGCGGTCACCGCGGCGACCACCGTGCGGACGCCCTCGGGGGTGATCAGGTCCTTGGGCGCCGGGGTGTTCTTGGTCGTCTGCTTCGCGGTCGGTACGGCGGGGGTGTTCGCGGACGGCTGGTCGGCCGGCGGGGCGGGGACCGCGCCGGTCGTGGCGGGTGCTCCGCCGGGGACGACGGAGGCGCTCGGGGCGGTGCCCCCGCCGTTGGTGTCGGTGCCGTCCGGACGGAGCAGGACGGCGAGGACGCCGGCCACCGCGACTCCCGCCACCGCCATGGTCACGGCGGCCCCGGAACGGCGCCGGGCGGGCCGTTCCGGCCCGGTCCTCGCGGAGGTCGACCGGCCGGCCACGGTGGTGCCGTCCAGGTAGTGGGTGTCCGTGGCTCCGGAGTGGTCGGTGCCCGGACGGCCGGTATCGATGTCTCCCGGGTAGTGGGCGCCCGTCGCGCCCGGGTGCTGGGCCCCCGGGTACTGCGCGCCCGTCGCGCCCTGCTGGTAGGCGCCCGGGTAGTGGGCACCCGACGCGCCCGGGTGGCCGCCGGTGGTGGGGAAGCCCGCCTGGCCGGTCCCGTCCCCGGCGAACCCGGTGAACCCCGCACCGGCCGGACCGGTGTAGGCCGGTCCCCCTGCCGAGGGGTGCGGGGTGTCCAGGTGGGTCGGCGCCCACCCCGGCGTGGGGGCGGACAGCATCGGTCCGGGACCGTGCCCGACCCCCAGCCCGCCGCTCTGTTCGGCGGCGGCGAGGGCACGGTCGAGTTGGTCGGCGTCGGGGCGGAGTGCGGGGTCGCGGGCGAGCAGGCCGGCGAGGACGGGGCCGAGGGAGCCGGAGCGGGTGGCCGGGGGGAGGGGTTCGTCGAGGACGGCGGCGAGGGTGGCGAGGGTGGTGGCGCGGCGCAGTGGGTGGTGGCCTTCGACGGCGACGTAGAGCGTCATGCCGAGCGACCAGAGGTCGGAGGAGGGGTTGCCTTCTTCACCGCGGATGCGTTCGGGGGCTATGTACTCGGGTGAGCCGATGAGGGCACCGGTGGCGGTGAGGGCGGTGGAGTCCTGCACGGCGGCGATGCCGAAGTCGGTGAGGACGGGGGTGCCGTCGGTGCGGAGCAGGACGTTGCCGGGTTTGACGTCGCGGTGCTGGATTCCGGCGGTGTGGGCGGCGCGCAGGGCGGCGAGGACGCCGCGGCCGATGCGGGCGGCTTCGGGGACGGTGAGCGGGCCGCGGGCGATGCGGTCGGCGAGGCTGCCGCCGGCGACGAGTTCCATGACCAGCCAGGGGTGGGGGTGGCCGGGGGTGTCGACGATGTGGTGGATGACGGCGACGTTGGGGTGCTGGAGGCGGGCGAGGGCGCGGGCTTCGCGCAGGACGCGTTCGCGGAGTTCGAGGGCGCCGGCGGGGTCGGCGGCGGCCATGGCGGGGTCGGGTGGGCGGACTTCCTTGAGTGCGACCTCGCGGTGGAGCATGGTGTCACGGGCTCGCCAGACCAGGCCCATGCCTCCGCCGCCGAGGCGTTCCAGCAGTTCGAAGCGGTCGTCGATGAGCCGTGTCTCCGGCCCCCCAGTGTTCATGGCGGACATGGTAGGGGCCGCCGGGCCCGTCTTCGACTTCCGCACCTACCACGAGCTCCACCACGGGAGCTGAGCCCGAACCCGGTCGTGCTCAGGCATGAGTTCGGAGAATGCACCCGGGTGGGCGAGTCGCGACCGCCTTCCGGGTGGCACTGTCGCGGAGCAGCCCGCGCGCGCCGGGCGGGCTCGTTGTCCCCGGTATGCCTCTACACGTCGGGAAGGCCGCCTGGGCTGCGCTCTCCCTGCTGGTCCTCGCCCTCCCGGCGGTGGCAGCCGGGACCGGCCACCGTCCGCCGGCCGGCCGGCCCGGCGCACCGCCGCCGGACGGCTCCGGCGCCTGGGAGGTGTCCGCGAGCGCCGTCAACGTACGCCGGGACCACTCGGTCAACGAGACCGTCCTGGGCCTGGCCCGGTGCGGCGACCGGGTCGAGATCGTGGACACCTGGATCTCGCCGCTCGGCGCCCGCTGGAGCCGGGTGGTGGTCGGCCGCACCGGCCTGACCGGCTGGGTCCTCTGGTCGTTCCTCAGCCGCCCGCACCCGGCGGGGCCGCGGGGCGGAAGCTGTCCGTCCCCCACGGCCGAGCCGCCGGTCCGGCGCTGAGCCCCGGGCGCCCGACGGCCCGCCGTCCCCGGACAGGGCGTCCGCGCGGACGTCGACGGGGCGGCGTCAGTCGGCCAGCAGGCCGAGGGTCTCGTACGCCGTGGCGAGGGACTTCTCGGCGAGCGGCTTGAGCGCGGCCATCTGCGGCACGGTCGCCGCCAGTGTCAGTTCGGCGTGGACGAAGGCCAGGTCGTCGGCGAGTCCGATCGCGGAGAGCACGGACCGCAGGTACGGCTCCTGGTGGTCCCACCCCTCGCGCGGGGTGCCGGGCGCGTACGAGCCGCCCCGGGCCGAGACGACGACCACCGTCTTCCCGCTCAGCAGGCCCGGGCCGGCGCCCGGCGTGACCAGGTGGGCCGGGGTCACGAGGCGGTCCACCCAGGCCTTGAGGGTGGACGGGATCGCGTAGTTGTACATCGGCGCGCCGATCACCAGCGTGGTCGCGGCGCGCACCTCGGCCGTCAGCTCCTCGGTGAGCGCCCACCCCTCGGGGTGCTCGGCGGGGGCGCCGTCCGGCGCGAACAGGGCCTCGCGGACGGCGTGGGTGATGTGCGGGACGGGCTCGGCCCCGAGATCGCGGTAGGCGTAGCCGGCCCCGGGGCGGTTGCGCCGCCACCGCTCGGCGTAGAAGGCGGACAGTTCACGGGAGACGGAGCCGTTCCGGCGGATGCTCGCGTCGATGTGCAGGAGGGACGGCATGGCGGTGACCTCGGAGGAGTCTCGGCGGTGGGAGATGATCACGACCGTAGACATTGACGCCGACGTCAGGGCAAGGGGGCGGCACCGCGAGGGACGGCGCCGCAAAGGGCCGCGGCGCAAAGGGCGGCGGCGCAAAGGGCCGTCGACCTGTCGGCGCCCGTCGATCGGGTAGCGTCACCGCGCGTGGAGGAGATCCGACCGCTCACCGGTTCCCCGGTCGCCGCCCCGGGGCCGGACGGCCGGGTCTGGTACGCCGCGTACGGCTCGAACATGCACACCGACCGGTTGGCCTGCTACCTGCGGGGCGGCCGGCCGGCAGGGGGCGCGCGCAGCCACCCCGGCTGCCGGGACGCGCGCCCGCCCGAGCGGTCGGTGCCGGTGCTGCTCCCCGGGCTGCTCTACTTCGCCCTGGAGTCCAGGGTCTGGGGCGGCGGCATGGGTTTCCACGACCCGGGACAGCCCGGCACGACCCCCGCCCGGGCCCATCTGCTGACGGCCGGGCAGTTCAGTGACATCGCCGCCCAGGAGATGGGCGGTGCACCGGGCGGGGACCTCGACCTGACCGCCGTCCTGCGGACCGGCCGGGACCGGCTCGGGCCCGGCCGGTACGAGACGCTGGTCTGTCCGGGCACCCTCGACGGCGTACCCGTCCTGACCTTCACCGCGCCGTGGACGCTGGCCGAGGCGGAGCTGAACCCACCGCACGCCCACTACCTGCGCAACCTCGCCGCCGGGCTCGCCGAGGCCCACGGCTGGCCGCCGGGCCGGGCCGCCGCCTATCTCAGCAGCCGCCCCGGCGCGGCCGGCCACTGGACCGCCGCCGGGCTCCTGTCGGTGCTGACCGACGGCCCCGCCGGGGCGGGGTGACCCGGGGGGACCGGCCGACCGGCCGACCGGCCGACGGCGGACCGCCGACCGACGGACCGGGGTCAGTTCCAGGGGTTGGCCGGCTGGTCGTCGATGGCCGTCCAGAAGCGGAGTCCGGTGGGCAGGGACCCGGCGGCCCAGAACGACCAGCCCTCCCCGTCGTGGAACTCGGCCATCCGCCAGCCGGGGCCGAAGCCCGTCGAGCAGATCTCGTCCGCGACGGCCCGGCTGGTCAGCCGGGTGCCGGGGATCGGCGGGGTCGGCGCGACCTCACCCGCCGCCCAGCTGTGGAAGCCGGATGCGGGGACACCCGCGGGGGCCGGGCGGCCGTCCCGGTTCAGGCAGAGCAGCGGCAGGGCCGTGGTCGGCGGGGTGTCGCCGCCGTACGGGTTGCTCGCGGCGTCGTGGCCGACGTGCACGAGGTCGCCGGCGCGCTGTTCGAGGAGCGCCCAGGTCATTCCCGCGTGGCGCCCGCCGCCGAACAGGGCGAGGTAGGTCGCCCGGGAGACGTTCCACTGCTGGTACTCGCCGTCGTTGCAGTCGTGCAGGTAGAGGAACCAGGGCCCGATCACCTTCTTGTCGTTGTCCAGGCACTGTCCGAACGCCACGTTCCGCAGCCGCAGCCCGACCAGGTCGTAGTCGGGCGGCGTCCCGGTGGCCTGGTACGGGGTGACCTCCCAGCGCTGGCTCGTGGCGGCGGTCGAGCAGACGCCCAGCGTCACGACCTGGCCCGCGGTGATGCACCCCTTCACCCGGGTCGTGTCCAGCTTGATGCGGACGGTCGCCGGGAGGCCCGGGACGGGCTCCAGCTCCCAGCTCAGCGGGTTGCTCGCCGGGCCGCAGTCCCCGAGGACGATCTGCGCGGGGTTCTGCCCGATCGGGCAGAGCTTGGTCGCCTGGTTGAACAGCACCGTCCCGGGGGTGCCGGCGGACGCGGTCGGCGGGGCGATCGTCAGGGCGAGCAACGCGAGGACCAGGCCGGTCACAAACCGTTCGAATCGCTCGAACCGTTCGAAGCGCTTGAGGGGCTTGAAGCGCCTCAGGGAGTTGAGGGGCTCGACGGGCTTGAAGCGTCTGGCGCGCTCGGGCCGTTCGGGCGGCACGGGCGGCACGAGCAGCGCGGACACGGGGCCTCCAGGGGCGCGGGTGGCGGCGGGCAGGGGTCGGCGCGGCCGCCGGCGGGCCTTCCCGGGCACCGCCCCGGCACGGGCCGGCGCCAGTCTTCCAGCACCGCTCCGACGGCCGGAACCCCAGATTCCTGGGGGTCCGCGCCCGCTGTCCGGACGCCCCCGACCCGCCGGCGACCCGGCAGGCCCGCGCGAACCGGCACGAGGTGACCGTGCGTCATCAAGCGTGGAAGGTCTGGCAATTCGGTGGGCAAACGGCCGTTCGATGCCGGATGATCGGCACGGAGACAACCGGCACAGGCGGCCGGGGCGCGATCGCCGGCGAGGCGGTGGCGGAATGCGGTCGAGGGACGAAGGGGTGGCATGGAAGCGATCCGGGTGTTCGCACTGGTGGCAGCGACCATCACCACCGGACTGAGCGCCGGACTGTTCTATGCCTATGCGTGCTCGGTGATGCCCGGGTTGCGCACCACCGACGATCTGACGTTCATCCAGGTGATGCAGCGGATCAACGTGGCGATCCTCAACGGGTGGTTCCTGCTGAGCTTCCTCGGCGCGCTGGTGTTCACGGCGCTGGCCGTGGCGCTGCACCTGCCGGCCGACGGGCACCGGGTGCTGCCGGCCGCCGTGGGCGCCCTGGTCTGCTACTCGGGCTCGCTGGCGGTGACCCGGATCGTCAACATCCCGCTGAACAACGCGCTGGCCGCGGCCGGGGATCCGGGGCGGATCGCCGATCCGGTGCGGGTCCGCGGGCGGTTCGAGGCGCGCTGGGTGCGGTGGAACACCGCGCGGGCACTGCTCTGCACGGCGGCGCTGGGATTCCTCTGCTGGGCCCTGGTGCTGCACTGCCACACCACTCCCAACTGACGCCGGGTCCGGCACCGCCCGGCAACACGGCCGGCGCCGCCCCGCACGAGGGCCGGCGTCCCGGTCGCCCGAGCCGAGTCGGCCGACCCGTCCGACACCCGTCCGCCCCGGACGCCCAGCAGCCCTCAGCCGGCCAGCACGACGGTCGTCGCCCCCGGCTGCGAGGGAGCGAGGTCCGACCCGGCGGCCGACGGGACCGCCCCGGCCGTCCGGCGGTGCTCCTGCGGGGTGAGGCCGCGGACCCGCTTGAACGCGGTGCTGAGCGCGAAGGCGTCGCTGTAGCCGACCCGGCGGGCCACCGAGGCGACCGTGAGCTCGGGGTCGCGCAACAGGTCGGCGGCCATCGCCAGACGCCAGTTCGCCAGGTACGCCATCGGCGGTTCGCCGACCAGCGCGGTGAACCGGCGGGCCAGCCCGGCGCGGGAGACCCCGACCTCGGCCGCCAGCCCGGCCACCGTCCACGGCCGGGCGGGGTCGTCGTGCAGCAGGCTCAGCGCCGGGCCGACCACCTGGTCGTGCTGGGCCCGCAGCCAGGCGGGCGCGCCGCCGTCCGGAGCGGACAGCCAGCCGCGCAGCGCACCGACCACGAGCAGGTCCAGCAGCCGGTCCAGCATCACCTCCTGGCCGGGCTCGGCGCGGGTGACCTCGGCGGCCAGCAACCGGACCAGGGTGTCCTCGGCGGTGTCCACCCCGGCGGGGCGCACCAGCAGGTTCGGCAGGTGGGCGAGCAGCCGGCGGCCGATCTCGTGCTCCTCCTGGTACGTCCCGGAGAGCAGGACCGAGGGCTGCTCGTCGCCGGGCCGGGTCTCGCCCCAGGTCCGGATCCCGAGGGACAACGAGGTGGCGACGCTGACGCCGTCGCGCGAGCAGACGCTCCCGGGGCCGATCGTGATCTCCTCCGCGTCCTCGGCGGCGAGCGGGGCACCGGAGGCGGGCGGGGCACCGGCGTCGGTGAGGCGGTACGCGTCCGGTCCGCGCAGCAGCGCGAGGTCACCGGGCCGCACCAGCACCGGCTCCCCGCCGTCGGGCCGGATCCAGGCCTCGCCCTGCAGCATGGTGAAGACCGACAGTGGTGCGCGGTCCTCGATCCGCAGCGACCACGGCGCGCTGAGGACCGATCGCAGCAGGAACGCACCGCGGGCCTTGGGGCCGTCGAGCAGCCCGGTGAGGGTGTCCATGGGGATCAAGCCTAGACGGAGGCGCCAGGTTGACCACATGTCAGGCGGGCGGGCCGTGGGCGGGCCGGTCAGGGGCTCCCGGGGGGTCAGTGGGAGCGGGGACGGCGGTGCAGCAGGAGGGCCCGGGTGAGGGCGACGACGGCGGCCGTGCAGAGGACGGTGCGGCCGATGTTCGAGGCCGTCCAGACCGACTCGAAGGCGGCGCGCGCGGCGGTGGCGTCCATGGTCCCGGCGGGGTCCCCGGCCTTCGCCAGCCGGTCGTTGAGCGGGACGTTCACCGCCGCCGTGAGAACCAGGGCGGCGGTGTAGAGCAGGGTCGCGACGGCCGTCCAGAGCGCGGCGGCCGACTGTCCGGAGCGGCGCAGCAGCCACGCCCCCACGGCGGGCACCGCGAACGCGCCGAGGAAGACCGCACCGAAGACCGGGTTGGTGATCGCGGTGTTGATGTTCTGCATCACCGTGACGTAGGTGCGGTCGTCGCCGGCGGCGAGGCCGGGCATGACGGAGATGTCGAAGGCGAAGAAGAGGCCGGACATCAGGCCCATGGCGGTGGTGGCGGCGGCCAGCACCGGACCGGTGGCGCGGGAGGCGCCCGTGCTCGGCGCAGCGGTGGCCGTGGCGGCGGCGGTGGCAGCGGCGGCGGTCGCGTGGGTCGGGGCGGCGGGCACGGGGGCTCCTCGGGGCGTGGGTGGGGGCTGCTTCTGGTGTACGGGCGAAGGTACGGGAGGTACGGGAAGTGCGGAAGGCACAGGAGGTGCGGCGGGCAGCGGGGCGGCGGTCCGGGGATCGCGGCGGGATCCCCGGACCGGAGCCGGTCGGTGCTGCGGAGGGTCCGGGCCGGTGTGCGGCCCGGGGTCGAGCGGGAAGCGGCCGGACGGTGTCAGGCCGCGTCGGGCCGTGTCAGGCGGTGCCGGACGGCGTCAGACGTTCCAGACGCCGGTCGCGGCGGCGGCGCGCGCGTAGTCCGCGAAGTCGCGCGGCGGGCGGCCGAGCGCCCGCTGGACGCCGTCCGCCAGGTGCGCGTTGCGGCCGTCCAGGACCATCGTGAACAGGTCCGCGAACTCGCCGGGCAGGCCGATGCCGGCCAGCACCTCGCGGTACTCGTCCACGGTGACCGCCCGGAAGCGGATCTCCCGCCCGGACGCGGCGGAGAGTTCCGCGGTGACCTCGGCGAAGGAGAGCAGGCGCGGTCCGGTCAGCTCGTAGACCTGGCCGTCGTGGCCGTCCTCGGTGAGCGCCGCCACCGCGACGTCGGCGATGTCCTCCACGTCGACGAAGGGCTCCTCGGCGGCGCCGATCGGCAGCGCCAGTTCACCGGCCAGGACCGGCGCCAGGAGGAAGCTCTCGGAGAAGTTCTGGTCGAACCAGGCGCAGCGGACGACGGACCAGCCGGTGCCGGCCGCGGCGACGGCCTCCTCGGCGGCCTGGGCCGACTCCTCGCCCCGGCCGGACAGCAGGACCAGGCGTCCGACGCCGGCCTTGGCCGCCCGCTGGGCGAAGGCCCCGACCGTCTCGACCGCGCCGGGGAACGCGAGGTCCGGGTAGTAGGCGAGGTAGGCGGCCGTGACGCCGTCGAGGGCCGCGTCCCAGGTCGACTCGTCGCTCCAGTCGAACGGGACCGGGGCGGTGCGCGAGCCGATGCGGACGGTGTGGCCGAGGGCGGTGAGGCGGGCGGCGACCCGCCCGCCGGTCTTGCCGGTGCCGCCGGTGACCAGGACGGTGGCGGGGGTGGAGGCGGTGGTGGAGGTGGTGGAGGCGGTGGAGGCGGTGGTGGAGGTGGTGGAGGTGGTGGAGGCGGTGGTGGAGGCGGTGGTCTGCTGGGTGTTCTTGGTGTCTTCGCTCATGGCCATCAGTCAACTCCGTACGGCGGCGCCCGCACATGGCCGTCGGTCTCAGTCGCATGTGTCTGCGTCTACGCCCCACCCGCACCACGCCACCCCTCGGCACCATCCGCACCACGCACGCCGCGCGGGGCCGGGCGGCGGCCCGGCCCCGCGCGGCACGGTGTCAGCCGGCTGCCGGACGGGTGGCGGTGACCACGGTGGCGTCGAGGTCGTCGTCGGTCACGAGGGCGGCGGTCAGGCCGGCGGCGGTGACCACGCCGAGGGCGGTCGCGGCCTGGCGCTCGCTGGTCTCGAACAGCAGCGTGCCGCCCGGGGCCAGCCAGTGCGGGGCGTCCGCCGCCACGCGGCGCAGCACGTCGAGGCCGTCGGCGCCGCCGTCGAGGGCCGGCAGGGCCTCGTGCAGCCGGGCCTCGGCCGGGAGGAGACCGACGTCGGCGGTGGGCACGTACGGGACGTTGGCGAGCAGGACGTCGATCCGGCCGCGCAGACCGGCCGGCAGCGGCTCGAGGAGGTCGCCCTCGAAGACCTCGGCGCCGGTCGCGGCGAGGTTGCGGCGGGCGCAGCGGACGGCCGCCGGGTCGAGGTCGGCGGCGTAGAGGGTGACCGGGTGACCGGCCGTGGCGGCCAGGGCGGCGCCGAGCGCGCCGCTGCCGCAGCAGAGGTCGACGACCAGCGCGCCCTCGCCCGCCAGCGCGGTGGCGGTGCGGACCAGGAACTCGCTGCGCCGCCGGGGGACGAAGACGCCCGGGTCAACGGCGATCCGCAGACCGGCGAACTCGGCCCAGCCGGCGACGTGCTCCAGCGGGCGGCCGGCGGCGCGGTCGCGGACCATCACGGCCAGCTCGGCGGCCGACCCGGCGGCGGCGAGCAGGATGCGCGCCTCGTCCTCGGCGAACACGCAGCCGGCGGCACGGAGTCGGGCGGTCACGGACGAACGCAGCGAAGCGGATGAGAAGACAGACAAGGGAACCCCTCGGAGAACAGGTGTGAGGACATCCGTCTCGGGGCTACCCGCGCATCCGTCGCCGTACGACGGGACCTCTCACGCGGTACGGCCTGCGGTGGTACCGCTAGGCGTACGGGGCGAGGGCACCGCGGTCACGGCCGGGGAGCACCCGTTCCGGCACAGCGGTCATGGATGTCACCTCCCGTTCGAGCGCGTTCTTCTGCGGCGTCGGCCACCCTACCCCACGCGGGGTGGCAGGGCTGCGGCACCCCGGGGCCGAGTGGTACGCAGGATCCATGACGAACCCGCAGCGACCCGAAACCGTGCTGGCCGTGCTGTGCGACATCGACGGCGTGATCCGCTTCACCGACCACCGGGAGGTACGGAGACTGGAGGACGAGGCAGGGCTGCCGCCCGGCACGACCGCCGAGGTGGCGTTCGCCGACGGAACCGGCCCGCGGCTGGTGCTGGGCGCGCTGACCCGGGCGGAATGGGCCGCCGAGGTCGCGCACGGGCTCCGCGCCCTCGTCCCGGCCGACCGGGCCGCGGCGCTGGCCGCCGCACTCACCGGGGCGCCCGCCCGCGTCGACGGGACCGTGGTCGGGCTGCTGCGGCAGACCCGGGAACGGGTGCCGGTGCTGCTGGTCAGCAACGCGACGCTCTGGCTGGAGGAGGACCTCGCGGCGCTCGGGCTGGGCGACCTCGCCGAGGGGGTCGTCAACAGCGCCCGGATCGGGGTGGCGAAGCCCGACCCGGAGATCTTCCACGTCGCGGCCCGGCGGGCCGGGGTCGCGCCCGAGCGCTGCCTGTTCGTCGACGACAGCCCGGCGAACGTCGCGGCCGCCGCACGGCTCGGCATGACGGCGGTCGACTTCCGGGAGCCGGCCGACCTGCGGCGGGCGCTCGCGCCGCTCCTCGACGAGTGACCGGCCGCCGGCGCTGCCCGGTCCCCGGCCTCCGGTCCCCGGCCGGAACGGGCAGCGCGCCGGCGGCCCGGGGTCAGACGCGCTCCTCGGTCCTGACGATCTCGTCGATCCTGCGCTGCAGCGCGTCGGCCTGGGCACGGGCCTCACGAGCGGCGGCGTGCTCGCCGAGGAGGTCGAGCGCGACGGCCTTCTGCCGCAGGTCGGCCACCTGCTGACGCATCGCCGGCAGGTCGTACTCGACGGCGCTGCGCGCGGCCTCGTCGGTCGTGGCACGCTTGGCGGGCACGCTCTCCGCAGGCGCGTCCTTCTCCGGCTGGACGGCGCAGACCGCCCCGGCGGACTGGCCGCCGAGGCCCAGCGCCCCGCCGAGCAGCGTGCCGAGGACCTGCCGGCAGACGGCGGCCTCCTGGGCGTTGTGCGGGCCCTCGGCCGCGGCCGGCTGGGCGACGAGCAGCGGCGCGGCCACCAGCGGTGCGGCGAGGAGCAGGACGGAACACGCGGCGCGGGCGGCGGACTCGACGATCTTCATGGCAACCCCATTCGGGTAGGCGATGGACGAGCCATTCCCTACCGGACGGGGCGGCCTGACGGCCGGACGCTGCGCCGTTGGTGGGCGTGTCCGGCGCCCGGAGGGGCCTGAGCGGGCGAAGGAAGCCGCGCGCAGGAGCGGGCGCCGCAGGAGAGGCCCGGTCCGGTGGCGGGAGGCCTGTGCGGACCGGGCCCGGACCGGCACCGGCGGACGACCACGGCGGGGAGCCGCGCTGCTGTGGGCGACGGCTGCGGAGGCAGGCGGCCACGGCGGGCCGCCCGGGGTGGGCGGCCCGCCGGGGCCGGGGAGCCGGTGCCGGGGGGAGCGCGCCCCCCGGCGGCCGGTCAGTCCGCCGTGCAGGAGGCGCCGGGCGAGGCCAGCACCCTGGCCGCGCACCGGTGGCCGCGCGCCGCGGCCTCCCGCAGCCCGCCGCCGGTCAGCCCGCCGCCGGTCAGCCGGCCGTCGAGGAAGGCCGCCAGGAAGCCCGCCGCGAAGGCGTCGCCGGCGCCGGTGAGGTCGCGCACCTCGCCCACCGGCGGGACGGGCACCGTGAACGGCTCCTCCCCCGGGACGTCGATCGTGGTCGCCTCGGCACCGGACTTGGTGACCACCGTGGTGCCGGCCAGCCGGGCGCGGCCGGGGCCGGGCCGGCCGTCGGCCAGCAGTCCGAGGTACGCGGACTCCTCCCGGTTGGCGAACAGCAGGGTGGGGGCGAGTTCGGCGGCGAGCGCGAGGAAGCGCTCGCGGCCGAACCGTTCGAGCATGCCGGTCGAGGAGGCGTCCAGCGAGCTCGTGCCGCCGGCCCGGCGGACCCGCCGGAGGGCGTCGACCGCCGCGCCGCCGACCGGTTCCCCGTCGAAGGAGTAGGCGGGCACGTGCAGGTGGGCCAGGCCGTCCAGCCAGGTGTCCGGGACGCCCTCCAGCAGGGTGGCCGCGCCCCGGTCGGGGAGCATGGTGCGTTCCCCGGCGTCGTCGATGAGGACCACGATGCTGCCGGTCCGGCCCCGGCGCGTGACCCGCACGTCGACGCCGTGGCCGGCCAGTTCGGTGACCAGGCCGTCCCCGGCCGGGTCCTCGCCGACGCAGCCGAGGAAGCGGGTGGGGCACTGGCCCGCGGCGAAGGCGGCGACGTTGGCGGCGCTGCCGCCGCGCCGGCGGAACACCCGGGCGTCGGAGTCGGTGCCGTGCCGCAGCGGGCCGTCGACCCAGACAACGATGTCCTCCACGAGGTCGCCGAGTACGCCGAGCACGGGTCAGGCCCCGTTCCGGGCGGCGGCGAGCGCGGTGGCGATCTCGCCGCCGAGCCGGACGTTGCCCCGGTACACCTCGACGTTCACGTCCAGGCTGCGGCCCTGGGTGTCGCGCTGGATGAAGTCGAGCAGGAACGGCGTGGAGGCGTTGCCGGTGATGCCCTGGCGCTCGGCCTCGGCCCAGGCGCGGGCGAGCAGCGCGTCGAGTTCCTGCGGCGGCAGCTGCTTGTCCGGGTCGACCGGGTTGGCGATGAGGACGGCCTGCGGCAGGTCGAGCCCGTCGCGGGCGTCGATGACCCGGGCGGCCTGCTCGGGGGTGTCGACCTGGTAGGTGATCTCGTGGCCGGAGTCGGTGACGTAGAAGCCGGGGTACTTGCGGGTGCGGTAGCCGATGACCGGGATGTTGAGGGTCTCGAACCGCTCCAGGGTGGCCCGGATGTCGAGGATCGACTTGACCCCGGCGCTGATCACGGTGACGGGGGTGGCGGCGAGGGTGGTCAGGTCGGCGGACTCGTCGAAGCTCTCGGCCGCGCCGAAGTGGACGCCGCCGAGGCCTCCGGTGGAGAAGACCCGGATGCCCGCGCGGTGGGCGAGGAAGGCGGTGGCGGCGACGGTGGTGCCGCCGTGCCGGCCGAGTGCGGCGACCACCGGCAGGTCGCGGAGGCTGGCCTTGTCCAGGTCGTCGGCGGCGGAGAGCTCCTCGATCTGGCCCGCGGAGAGGCCGACCGTCGGCACACCGGCGTACACGCCGATGGTCGCGGGGACGACGCCGGTGGACCGCAGCCGCTCCTCCGCCTCCAGCGCGACCTCCAGGTTGCGGGGCCGCGGCAGCCCGTGCGTGAAGATGGTCGATTCGAGCGCGACGACGGGGGTCCCGGCGGCGACGGCCTCGGCGACCTCGTCGGAGATGCGGATGGGCAGTCCGGTCATGGCGGGGGCTCTCTTTCGGGTGCCGGTGCCACCACGGTGTGGCAGCGGTGTGCTCAGCCTAGGGAGCGATCACATCGGGATCCAGAATGAGTCCTGGGCCTTCTCATAGACTGGAGACTATGAGTCTCACCCTTCGCCAGCTGGAGGTCTTCCTCTCGGTGGCCGACACGCTGCACTTCGGCCGGGCCGCCGAACGCCTGCACATCTCCCAGCCGACGGTCAGCCAGGAGGTCGCCCGGCTGGAGCGGACCGTCGGCGTGGAGCTGTTCGACCGCAGCCGGCGGGCGGTCAGGCTCACCTCCGCCGGCGAGGTGATGGCCGCCGAGTCGGCCCGCCTGCTCGCCCAGGCCGACGCCCTGCTCGCCCGGGTCCGGCTGCACGAGGAGACCAGGATGGGCACGGCCCGGATCGTCGCCTCCCCCACCGTGGTCAACCGGCTGCTGCCGGCCGTGGTCAGCCGGGCCGAGCGCGAACTGCCCGACCTCGTCCTGGCCGAACTGTCCGTCGACACCGGGCGGGTGTCGCCCACGCTGGCCGCCGAACTCGCCGACATCGGACTCGGCCGGTTCCTCGACGACGTGCCCGGCTACCGGCGCGAGCGGATCGCCGAGGAGCCGGTGCACGTCGCGCTCAGCCGCGACCACCCGCTCGCCGCGCGGGCGGAGGTGCGGCTGGACGAGCTCGGAGACCTGCCGCTGCTGCTCTGGCCGCGCGAACAGAACCCGCGCTACTACGACCACGTGCTCGCGCTCTGCGCCGAGCGCGGGGTGGAGCCTCCGGTGCTGGTCGGCCCGGCCCGGATCGTCGGCTCCCGGCTCTACCTGCTGTCGCAGAGCCGGGCGTTCTCGCTGTTCCCCGCCTCGATGACCGGCCACCTCACCGGGGACGTGGTCACCGTGCGGCTCGCGGACCGGGCCACCCTGCCGCTGGAGCTCCAGTGGCGCCTGGACGACCGCCGCCCCGGGCTCGCCGCACTGCGCGAGCTGATCCGGGAGGAGGCGGCCGCCCTGGAGGCGTGCTGAGCCGTCGGGGCGGCGGCACCGTCCGGCAGCCCGGTCCACGGCTCGGCCGGCGGCGCGGCCCGCGGCTCGGAACGCGGCTCGGAACGCGACCCGGCGGTTCGGCCGCGTCCGTCAGAACCTCAGGTACCAGCCCCTGATCGTGCCGGGGAAGTAGCCGCCGGTGTCGGTCACCCGCAGCCGCCAGACGCCGTTCGCGGCGTGCGCGGAGGCGTCGACCCCGTAGAGGGCGACGAGGTCCGTGGCGATGTCGTAGTTGCCCGCCTCGTGGAGCATGAAGGCCGCGCCGACCGGCGCCACCAGTTCGACCCTGAGGTCGCTCCGCCACCAGTAGGCGATGTCCGCCCCGACGTCGAGGTCGCGCGGCGCCTTCCCCGGCACGCCGGTGACGGTGACCGGGGCCTCGACCGTGCCGATCCCGTCGAACTCCACCGGGGACGGGGAGGCGAACCCCGGCCCGCGCGGCCGGTTCGGCACCGTGCCGGTGTAGAGCAGCCGGTTGGCCGAACCCGGTCCCAGGTCGTGGAGCGAGTCCACCGTCGCCGCGCCGGTCAGGGCGGCGGCGACCTGCGCGGGCGCGGCGGTCCGATGGGTCGACAGGTACAGCGCGGCCGCACCGGCCGCGTGCGGGGCGGCCATCGAGGTGCCGGACATGTTCATCCCGATGCCCTCGAAGTCGGTCAGGTACCAGGCCGAGGTGATGTCCACGCCCGGCGCGTAGAGGTCCACCAGCGGGCCGTAGTTCGAGAACCCCGCCTGCGCGTCGTCCACGGCGGTCGCGCCGACGGTGACCGCCGTGGGCACCCGGGCGGGCGAGTGCTCGTTCGCGTCGACGCCCTGGTTGCCCGCCGCGACGGTGTAGGTCAGCCCGGCGGCGATCGAGTTCGCGACGGCCGCGTCCAGCACCGGGTCCGGGTCGCTGCCCAGGCTCATGTTGACGACGGCCGGCCGCGCGGCGTTCCTGGCCACCCAGTCGAGGCCCGCCACGACCTGCTCGGTGGTGCCCTCGCCGTTCTCGTCCAGGACGCGCACCGCGACGACCTTCGCCGCCTTGGCGACCCCGAAGGTGGTGCCGGCCACCGTCCCCGCGACGTGCGTGCCGTGGCCGTGGTCGTCGTCCGCCACCGCGTCGCCGTCCACCGCGTCGTAGCCGTAGGAGGCCCGCCCGGCGAACTCCTCCGAGGTGATCCGCACCCCGGTGTCGACGACGTAGACCGTCACGCCCGCGCCGGCCGTGTCCGGGCAGGTGAAGCGTTCGTCGTACGGGAAGCGCCGCTGGTCGACCCGGTCCAGGCCCCAGGCCTCCGGGGAGGCCTGCACCCCGTCGAGCCGCACCCGGCGGTTCGCCGAGACCAGCGCCACCGACGGGTCGGCGGCCAGCCGGCGCGCCTGCCGCTCGGTCAGGTCCGCGGCGAACCCGTGCAGCGCCGCGTCGTAGCTGCGGCGGACGGTGCCGCCGTACGCGCGGGCCAGCGCCGCCGAGACGTCCGCCACCGAACGGGCGGCATCTGCCGAACGGCCGCCCTCCGCCGACGACTTGAGGACCACCAGGTAGCTGCCGGGAACGGCGTCCGGCGACCGCGCGCCCTGCACCACCCCCTCCGGCGCCGCCGCCGAGGCGGGCAGCACCCCGCCGGCGCCGACCGACAGCACCGCGGTCGTCCCGAGCACCGCGCAGCCCCGGCGCAGTCGTCGTCCCACAGCCATGGCCCGGCCACCCCCTCCGATGTCGAATCCCCCGGACCGCAAGACTGACCCGTCGTCAGATCGCTTGCAATCCATCCGGGTTGCCGTTCGCCGACGACCCACCCCGGCAGGCCCGGGCGCCGCCCCGGAGACTGACAGCACCTCGGGCGGTGCGCTATCTTCCGTACGGAATCGCCCCGGTTGGGGCCGGGGCCGCCGACCGGTGGGGGCAGGCACCATGGAGAGCGCGCGGAGCGTAGCCGAGACCAGCAGAACCCAGGGGAGCCGGCCGCCCGGCCCCCCGCTCACCCCGTCCACCCAGTCCGCCCAATCCACTCAGTCCACCCAGATCACTCAGTCCACCCGGTTCACCCGGGGCCCGTTCGCCGGCCTCGCCCCCGCGGACCTGCGGGAACTCGACCGCCTCGGCACCCGGCGGATCTACTCCCCGGGCGAGGCCCTGATGATCGAGGGCGAGCCGGGCACCCGGGTCGCCCTCCTGCTGACCGGCTGCGTCAAGGTGGTGGCCGCCACCGAGGACGGCAGCGAGGCACTGCTCGCCGTCCGCCTCCCCGGCGAACTCCTCGGGGAAATGGCGGTCCTGGACGGCGAACCGCGCTCCGCCACGGTGCTCGCCGTCCGCACCAGCACCGCCCGGGTGATCTCCGGCCCCGCCTTCCTCGCCTTCCTCGCCGAACGGCCGGCGACGGCCCTCGCCGTCCAGCGGTCGGTGAGCCACAAGCTCCGCGCCGCCACCCGGTACCGCGTCGACGCCGGCTGCGGCACCGTACTCGTCCGGCTCGCCCGCACCCTCACCACGCTGCTCCGCTCGTACGGCACGCCGACCGAGGACGGCCTGCGGATCGACATACCGCTCAGCCACGCCGACCTCGCCGCCCTGTCCCGCCTCTCCCCCGCGAGCGTCGAACGCTCCCTGCGCACCCTGCGCGCCCAGGGCGCCGTCCGCACCAGCTACCGCCAACTCGTCGTCAGCGACCGGACACTGCTCTCGAAGGCGGCCGGCCTTCCGGTCCCGCCGCACGGCGGTGGCGGACGGTGACCGCCGACAAGACGCCCCGGCTGCGCCGGATCTGCCTGGTGGTCGACATCGAGGCGTACAGCGGCCGGCCGTACTTGGTGCAGCAGAAGGTCCAGGAACGGCTCGACCGGGCACTGGACCACGCCTGCCGGCGGGCCCGGGTGGACCGCAGGCGGTGCGAGGCCCAGGACCGGGGGGACGGCCAACTGCTCCTGCTGCCGCCCGGCACGAACGAGGCCGCCGCGCTGCCGGGCCTGGTCCTCGGCCTGCGGGACGCACTGCACACCCTCAACCGCGCCCCCGGCACCGCCGGCCGGCTGCGGATCCGGGCGGCGCTCGCCCAGGGCGGGGTGCAGCGGGCCGCGCTCGGCTACGTCGCCCGCTCGGTCGAGACGGCCTGCCGGCTGCTGGACTGCACGCAGGCCAGGTCCGCGCTGAAGGACACGCCGGACGTCGACCTGGTGCTGGTCGTGCCGGACGACCTGTTCACCGACGCCTTCGCGGCGGGAGCGGGCGGGCTGCCCGCCGAGGGGTTCACCCCGATCACGGTGAAGATCGAGAGCAAGCGCTTCGAGGCGCACGCCTGGGTGACCACGCCCGGGCAGGGCAAGCTCGTCACGCTGCCCTCCCCCGCCGCCGACGGGGCCCGTCGCCGTGCCGCCGGCTCGGCGCTGCTCAAGGGGCTCGGCGACGCGCTCGCCGGTGCCGCGCTCGGCGCCACACCGCCGGTCCACCACGGCGGAGGGGGCGGGTACGGGGACGGGCACGGAGGTGGGGGCGGAGTCGGGGGCGGCGTGGACTCGTCCGGGCAGCACGACGGAGACGGCTCCGACGCCTGGTCGCACGCGGGGCACCACGGCGACGCCCACGGACCGGGGCACGGCCACGGCCACGGCCCTGGATCCGGTCACGGTGACGGCGGCGGCCACCACGACGACCCGTGGCACCCCGGCGACGGGCACCCGACCGCCGCGCAGGGCGAGCACGGCCCGGCCGACCCGTGGGCACCGGACCAGAACCACCATCAGGACCACCACCAAGACCACCACCAGGGTCACCAGGGATCCGAGGCGCACGTTCCGTCGGACGGCCACGAGACGTACGGCCCCCACCACGAGACGGGCCCGCACGACCCCTACGACTCACACAGCACCCACGAACCGCACCTCGGCCACGAGTCGTACGACGCCCACCACGTGCCCGACAGCCCCGACGGCCATCACGTCCACGACACCCACGACACCCACGACGTCCACGGGGACGGGTGGCACGGTCCGCACCACTGAGCGCGGCGCCCTCGGCCACCAGGACGGCCGAGGCCGAGGCCGAGGGCGAGGGCGGGAGGAGCGGGCGAGGGCCGGGACGGGCAGCGTCAGCGGCCGGTCGGCCGGCCACCCGCCGCCACCGGGCGCAGGGCGGCGTCCCGGAGCCGGACCCCCTCCAGCACCACGCCGACCACGCTCGCGGCCGGAACGGCGCCCCAGAGCCGGGAGTCGCTGCTGAGACCGGGGTTGTCCCCGAGCAGGACCACCCGGCCGCCCGGGACGGCCGGGCCGGGGACCGCGTCCCGGGCCTGCTCCGGCACCGGCTCGCCCGGCAGCGCGGCGAGCCGCTTGATCAGCAGCCGCCGGGGGCCGGCCCCGGCGGGCGGCGCGGCGGGGCGGCCCGCCCCGTCCGAGACGACCACGACGATCCGGCCGGCCCGGAGCCGGGCGAGGCCCCGCCGGACGACCAGCACCCGGCGGCCCGGGAGCAGGGTGGGACTCATGCTCGGCCCCGACACCACGACCACCGAGAACGCGGAACGGACCAGCACGGCGAGCACCACCAGCACGGCGGCGGCGATGGCGGCGGGCAGCAGCACGGTGGAACCTCCTGGCACGACGGGGCGGTACGGGTGGGTGCGTCCTGATCAGCGGTGGACCCGGGCACGTGGTGGGGCCGGGCAGGCGGTGGGACCGGGTGCGCTACCGCCGAGGTACGGCGGCGGCGCTACGGGGCGGAGCCGCGGGGCGGCACGAGGGCCGGCCCGGCGGGTCCGGCCGGACCCGCCGGGCCGGCCGCCGCGTCCTGGTACCCGGCCGCCTGGAGCGAGAACAGGTCGGCGTAGCGGCCGCCGAGGGCGAGCAGCGTCTCGTGGGTGCCCTGTTCGGCCACCTGCCCGTCGCCGAGGACGACGATCCGGTCGGCGTCCCGGACGGCGCTCAGCCGGTGCGAGACGATCACGCTGGTCACGCCGCGCCGCAGGCCGCGCAGGCTGTCGTGGACCTCCTTCTCGGCCTCGGCGTCGAGCCCGGAGCTGGGCTCGTCGAGGATCATCAGGTCCGCGTCGTGCCGCATGAACGCCCGTGCCACGGCCAGGCGTTGCCATTCCCCGCCGGAGAGCGCGTGCCCCCGGCCGGCGCCCGGCCCGTCGGCCGCGAAGATCCGGCTGAGCAACGTGCCGTAGCCGTCGTCGAGCCGCTGGATCCGCTCGTGGACGCCGGCCGAGCGCGCCGCAGCCGTGGTCCGGTCGGCGTCGCCGAGGTGGGCCAGCCGGCCGACTCCGATGTTCTCGGCGGCCGTGAGGTCGTAGCGGACGTAGTCCTGGAAGACCACGCCGATCCGCTCGCGGTACTCGTCGGGCGTGAACGCGCGGATGTCGGTGCCGTTCCAGAGGATGCGGCCGCGCGTCGGGTCGTACAGCCGGCAGAGCAGCTTGACGAGGGTGCTCTTGCCCGCGCCGTTCAGGCCGACGAGGGCGGTGACCGTGCCCGCCGTGAGGACGAGGTCGACGCCGCGCAGGGTCCACGGCGCGTCCTCGTGGTAGCGGAACCAGACGTCCCGGAGCTCGATCGTCCCGGTGAGGCGGTCGGGGGCCGTCGGCCGGTCGGGGAGGGCGAGGTCGGGCGAGGTCGCGCCGAGCGCACGGTAGTGGTCGAAGGTGATCGCCGCCTGGTAGGCGGCGGAGCCGGTCGCGGCGAGCTGGGCGACGCCGCTCTGGATGCCGCCGACGGCGGCGAGGCACACCGAGACGTCACCGAGCGTCAGTTCGCCGTTCCGGGCCGCGCGAACCGCCCAGACCAGCCCCAGCGCGTAGACGCCCACGCCCAGCAGCGAGGCGGGCAGCCGCTGGGCGAGGTTGCGCCGGTCGGTGCGCTCCTCCGCCCCGGAGACGGTGAGCAGTTCGGTCCGGGCCCGCTTCCGGAAGAAGTCCTGGAGGCCGAACAACCGGACCTCCTTCACCGCGTCAACGTCGGAGATCAGGCTGCCGTAGAACATCTGCCGGCGGCTGTGCGCCATGGTGTCGCGCAGCACCGCCGCGCGCCGCCGGCCGGCGGCCAGCTGGACGCGCACCAGCGGGAGCGTGAGCAGCAGGGTGGCCGCGCCGAGCAGCGGGTTCACCGCGAAGAGGGTGCCGAGGAAGCCGACGACCGTCATCAGCGCCTGGAGGCTGCTGAACGCGGACCCGGTCAGCAGGTCGGGCGCGACGCCGCCGGCCTGCTGGGCGAGCCGCAGCTCGTTCTGGAACCGCGGGTCCTCGAACGGGCGCAGTCCGGGCACCCGGTTGACCGCCTCGAACAGCTCGTCCTGCACCCGCAGCCTGATCGCCCGGCTGCTGCGTGCCCGGGCGTACTCGCCGGCGGCCGGGGCGAGGGCCAGGCCGAGGCTGGCGACGACCAGCAGGACGCAGGTGCCGACCGGTGGGCCGGAGCCCGCGCCGGTCGCCGCCGGGCCCGCGGTCAGCGCGTCGAACAGGTCGCTGACCAGCAGGGCGGTGGCGGCGGGGAGCAGCCCGGCGACCAGACCGCAGAGCAGGGAGACCAGCAGTTCGCCCGGTCCGGACCGCCAGGCGAGCGCGGTCGCGGCGGCGGCCGAGCGCAGCGCCCGCCGCCCCTCGGCGGGCGGGCGCGGCGCCGGGGCGGCGGGGGCGGCGGCCGCGGTGCCCGCCGTCGGGGGCGCCGTCATCGAACGGCGGGCTGGACGTCGAGCTCGCTGGGCAGCAGGCGGTTGGTGATCCGCCCGTCGGCGCCGACCTCGACGTAGCTGGGCCAGCGGACGACACCGAAGGCCTCGGCGACGGAGCCCTCGACCACGCCCGCAGGTTCGACCACGACCTTGGCGACCGGTGCGAGCATGACGGCCAGCTCCTCGGCCACCGCGCCGCCGCCCTTGACGACGGCCACCACGCGGTCCCTGCCGCCGGGGTGGTCGGTGACGGCCTTGACGAAGTCGGGGGCCTGTTCGAGGCAGGGGCCGCAGCTCGCGGAGAAGAAGCCGACGACGGCGCGGCCACCGGAGAAGTCCGCCCGGGTCACCGGTCCGCCGGTCCGGGAAACCGCGCTGAATTCCGGTACGGGCGTTCCGTCCGGAATTCTGTTCTCCGGGATCGAAACGCCCTTGACAATGTCGCCGTGGGAATTGTGCTGGGAACTTCCGCTCACTTTCCTGGCGAGCGCCAGGGTGAGCAGGAGATTGAATACGGAGATACAGCCGATCACGACGACGAATACCGTGGACATGGTGGCGGGGCCTCGTTCCGGGAAACGCGGGGACGGGGAAGGAATGCACGGAGCGGCTGGCGCGGAGCGCGGGCACGGAGCGGTGGCGGACGGAGGCCCTGGGCGCCGAACTCCGGCGCCCACCCCGGCGGAGGGGAGCTCAGCGCGCGGGCGAGAAGAGGTCGACGAGGGTGTCGGTGGCTATGGCCAGCGCGCTCGCGCCGACGGCGAGCAGCAGGACGAGCGCGACGGCGGCCGGCTCCGGCGTCCCCCGATCGGGGGCCGCGCTCGCCACCAGCCCGGCCGCGGCGACGCCGGCGAGGAGCACGTTGCGCACCACGTGCGCCCGGCCGACAGGCACCCCGGACGCGCCGAAGCAGGGGCAGGAGACGTCGATCCGGCGCCACAGCACCGAGACCAGGACCGCCGCGAACACCACAAGAAGCCCGGCCGCAGCCGTGAAAGCCCAGGTGGCGACCGGTCCGGGCATCCAGACCAGCAGGGCGACGGCCGCCTCGGCGATCGGGACGGCGATCGCCACCGGGCGGTTCAGCCGGCGCGGGACGACGGCCATCGCGCGCAGCGCCGAGGCGAAGTCCCCGGGCGCGCGCAGCTTGGCCAGGGCGGAGACGACGAAGACGAGCGCGACGACGCAGCGGGCGCCGAGCAGCAGGCAGGCGTGCATGGTTCCTCCCCCGTGGCCGGCACCCCCGGGTTGGCGGGGGTGCCGGCGTACTCCGAACGGCCGGGGCTCCCGGCCGGGGCGCCGGGCGGGCCACCGCGGCCCGCCCGGTCGGACCCGGTGGGTCAGCAGCCGCCCCGAATGGCGTAGGTCTCGCAGGTGGGGGCCGAGGCGCAGTTCCAGGAACAGCACGTCTTCACGTAGAGCGTCTCACCGACGCAGGTGTAGAACGTACCCGCCGGGCACGCGCAGGCGGCTTCCGCGGACTCCGAACGGAGACCGCGGGAGAAGGCCCGGTCGACCAGGTTGAGCATTGCCTGAACCATTGTTCCTCCACACAGGGCAGACGGACATGAGCGGCTGTGCACTTACCGACGAGATCTCGTGCGGGGAAACGTAACTGAAATATTCAGATCTTGTCTAGACCAACTTTCGGAGTGATCGACATGTGAGAACGGAGGAGGAGGATCCGTTTCCGAATGTGTGGTTCCGGTCCTCCGGCCGTCGTCACCAGCCGTCGTCCGCCGTGTCGTGCACCGGCGCCGGGTCGGGCTCGTGGCCGTTCTGGCCGGTGTAGTAGTCGGACGGCGACTCGTAGGCGGTGTGGTCGGCGGCCTCGATGACGTCGTCCGGGTGCAGGCGGCCGTCGTCCCAGGTCTGCTCGGGGTCGGTCACGGGGTGGTCCCTTCGGTCGGCGGGGTCGGGGTCGGGGCGGGTCAGCCGGGCGCGGGGCGGGTCAGCGGGGCGGGGGGCGGGTCAGCGGGGCGGGGGGCGGGCTCGGGGCGGGGGCCGGGCGCGGGGGTAGGGCTCGGGGCGGGTCAGGCGGGCGGGCCCGGCGGGGTGGCGAAGTAGATGGCCTCGCAGAGCTCGCGGGCGGTCCGCGCGTACCGCCCGACGTCGCGCAGCGGACCGTCCTCCAGCCGGCGCCACGCCCCGGCCGCCCGCGCCGCCGCCCGCCGCAGCTCCTCGGGGCCGGTGTCCGGGTCGAGGCGGAGCTGGTCGGCCGGGGTGCGCCCGGTGGCCAGGGAGATCAGCGCCTCGGCCGCGTCCGGGGCGAGTTCGAGCCGGCGGGAGGCGACCGCGGCCAGTGCCCGGGCCAGTTCGTGGCGGCGCAGCGCGGGATGGTGCCGAAGCTCGCCGATCCGGGTGCGGGCCTGCCGCAGCAGGTCGGCGGGGATTCCCTCGCCCGTGCCGAGCGCGGCCTCGACGGCGCCGAGGGCGGCGGCGGCGCGCAGGACGTCGGCGGCGTCGACGAACCGCCGGCGCAGGTGGTCGACGACGGCGCCGATGCCGGACGCCTCCCGGAACTCCTCCAACAGGGCGGCGGCGCCGACCCGACGGCCCGCCGCCCGGGCCCGGTGGGCGGCCTTCAGCGCGACGTCGATGCCGTGGACGCCGAGCAGACCGTGCAGGCGTTCGCGTTCGGGCCGGGTGAGCGGGGCGTCCGCCCAGCCGAGGAAGCGGCTGCCGGTGTACAGGGCACGGCGGAGTTCGGCCGCGGGCGCCTCGGCGAGCCGGCGGACCAGGGCGGCGTCGGGTTCGGTGAAGTCGTCACCCAGGGCGGTCTGGCCGAGCAGCCCGACCACCGGGAGGACGTCGTCGACCAGGCCCGCGAGCCGTTCGGCGTTGCGGGCGGCGACCTGGCGGGCACGGGGCCAGGGGTCCCCGTGCCCCTCGCCGAGCAGGTCGATCCGGCTGAGCACGCCGACGGCGTTGAGCGCGGTCATCCGGCTGTCGGCCTGCGCGCGGAGGGCGCCGAGCGCCTCCGCGTCGCCCGCGCCCGGGTGCGGCATGACGTAGACCATGGCGTCGGCGCGGGCGAGGGCGTCCAGCGCGGGCGCGTCGAGACCGCTGAGCGAGTCGAGGCCGGGCGTGTCGACCAGGACGCAGTCACCGGCGGGCCGGAGTCCCGCGGCCTCGACCACCACCTCGGCGATCTCCTCGGGCGGCGTGCCGAGGCCGCGGGGGTCGCGCGGCAGGCCGCCGGCCAGCCAGTGGGTGGTGCCGTCGAGCCGCCGGACCCGGACGCGGTTGAGCGGGCCGGGCCGGAACCAGGCCACCACCGTGGTGCACTCGGTCGCGGCGGAGGCGGCGAGCCGGCGGCCGAGCAGGGCGTTGACCAGGGTGGACTTTCCGGCGTTCATCCGGCCGCCGACCGCGATCCGCAGGGTGCGCTCGGCGAGGCGCTCCCGGACGGCGTGCACCGCTTCGGCGGCCGGCCCCGGCGGCAGGCGGGCGGCCAGGTCGGCGCAGAACTCCGCTACCAGCGGGGCGAGTTCCGCGGGCGGTGGCGCTCCCTGCCGGCTCGCGCCGGGCGAGGTCGGGCCGGGCGGGGCCGCACCGGGCGAGGTCGGGCCAGGCGCGGCCCCGCCGGGCGGCGGGGAGGCGTTCACCGCGCCTCCGCCGGAAGGAGGGCGCCGACCGGTGGGGCCGTGCCGCGCTGCACGCGGGCCAGGACCCTGGCCAGCCGGCGGGCGGGCCGGCGGAGACGTCCGAGCTCCTCCTTCTCCTCCTTCGCCCACTCCTCGTACCGCTTGAGCTTGGTGGCGGCACTCTCGACGCCCTTGAACCACGACACCATGCTGTTGACGGCGTGGGCGTCCGCGCGGGTCTCCTTGATCAGGGTCTTGGACGCGGCGAGCTCGGAGGCCACCGCCTCCGCCCGGTGGGTGAGCAGGCCGGAGAGGCACCAGAGGACCGGGACGAGTACCCCGGCGGGCTTGGCCCCGCAGGAGATCGCCACCGAGGCGTCGAGGATCCGCTCCTCGGCCGCGACCAGCTCCGTGAGCGGGGCCGTCGCCTCCCTCGCGAGGGCCCAGGCTGCGGGGTCGGTGACCAGGTCGGCCTTGGTGTAGGCGAGCACGATCGGAACCGGTGCCTCCTGCGGCTTCACCGCCCGCTGGAGCAGGACGAGGCTGCGGCGCAGTTCCGCGTGGCTGTCGGGCTCGGTGGCGAGGCGGTGCGCGTCGGCGAAGACGATCACCGCGTCGGCCTCGGTGAGCCGGGACATCAGTGCGGCGGTCTCCGGGTCGTCCGCGGCGGTGCTGGTGAGCGCGCCGCCGCGGTAGTCGATCCAGTCGAAGGCCGCCACGTCACGGCGGCCGTGGGCGAACAGGAAGCGGTGGTCGGTGCGGCGGGAGGACGCCTGCGGGTAGACGCCCCGGAGGACCGCCCGGCCGGTCTCCAGCAGCTCGGCACCACGCGCCTCGCGGGCGTCGTGCAGGGTGAACCCCTTGTATCCGGGCGCGAGTTGCGCGTACATGGCGGCGAGGTAGGTGGTCTTGCCGGCGCTGCTGTGACCGAGCGCGACCACTCTCAGGTTCATCAGGTCCACGAGGTCAGCTCCGCTCCGGGCCGGGGGTGTCCGGGGCGCCGTGCGGCCCGTCCGTGCCGGTCGCGCCGGTCGCGCCGGTCGTGCCGGTCGTGCCGGTCGCGCCGGTCGCGCCCAGCGAGCGCGCCAGCGCGAGGCCCTCGTCCCGCAGGGCGGCGAGCGAGGCGATCCGCCGCCGGGTGCGGTCCCGGGCCGCGGCGAGGTCCGCGGCGGCGGTGGCCAGATTGCGGCGGTGGTCCGCGAGTTGCTTCTCCAACCGGACCCGCTCGTCGGCGATGGCCTGGTCGAGGGCGGCGCCCAGCCGGTCGGTGAGCTCGTCGACGTGGCTGGTGATCTGGGCCGGGATCTCCGTGCTCAGCTCGGTGAGCACCCGGTTGAGGTGACGGGTGGCGTCCCCGCGGACCCGGCCGAGCTCCGCGCGCTGGCGGCGGCGACGGGTGAGCACGGCGAGCATCGCGTAACTGGCCACGGCCGGCAGCAGGACGCTGCTCGTCAGCAGGCCGATCACGGTGCCGAAGGTGGCGGCGGTGCCGAGCGAGGGCACGACGCTCTCGATCACCCCGAGCGGGCCGCCCTCCCGGTGCGTGGAGTGCACCATCTCCGGCAGCATGCCGACGCGGTCGGACCGGAGGACGGCGGCGGACCCGTCGACGGGCACGACCTCCGCGCCGGGGCCGCCGTCCGGGGCGGAGCCGTCCCGGACGGCGCCTTCCGGGGTGGAGCCGACCGCCGCGGAGTCCAGGACGGCCGCGCACTCCCGCCGGACCCGCTCCTCCAGCACGGCCAGGCCCCGCCGGGCGGCGTTGTCCAGCTGCAGCCAGACCGCCTCCACCTGCGCCTCCAGGTCGGCCGGGAACTCCTGGGCGAGCGCCGCCGGTTCCGAAGTGGCGATCCGGCCCTCGGCGAGCTGCCGCACGTCGTTGAGGCTCCGCCGGAACCCGAGCTGGAGGGTGTTCTTGAGGTCCCGGGCACCGGTCGACAGCACCCGCCGCCACTGTGCGCTCTCCGGCTGGAGCAGGCGTAGCGCCTCCTCCGCGCGCTGCACCTCGGCGGCCAGCGTCGGGTCCTGCTGGAGCGAACGGAGGCGCTGCTCCTGTTCGGCCAGCGGGCCGGCGAGGGCGGCGAGCGCGACGTGGACCAGGTTGGCGAGCCGCAGTTCGGCGGCCCGGTCTCCGATCCGGCGGCGCAGCAGCTCCTCCAGCGGCTCGAAGCCGCTCTCCTCCAGCAGTTCGGCGGCCTCCGGGAGCGAACCCGCGCCGGCGGCGTCGGCGGCGTCCCGCCGGGCCCGGTTGCTGACCGGGAACCAGGGGGCCCCGGCGTGCCGGGGCGCGTGCCGGGCGAGCAGCTCGCGGTTGCGTTCGAGGACGGTCGGCCAGGCGTCGTGGCTGTCGGTCTTGGTGAGTACGAACACCGTCTCGGCGGTGCGCTCGGTCGCGCGGGCGAGGAACTCCAGCTCGGAGCGGGTGAGTTCGCTGGAGCCGTCGACCACGAAGACCAGCGCGTCGGCCCGCTCCAGGGCCGCCAGGGCGAGTTCGGCATGGCCGCTGACCAGTCCCCCGACTCCGGGGGTGTCGACCAGTTCGAGGCCGGCGGCGAGCATCGGGACGGGCAGCTCGACCTCGACGTGGTGGACGTCGAGGCGGTGCGGCCGGCCGGTGAGCGGGTCGACGGCGGCGTACTCGGCGATCCGCTCCAGCGGGATGGGCTCGGGACGCGGCTGCCCGTCGGGGCTGCCGAGGGGCCCGGGGCCGCCGCGCGGGTCGGAGGTGCCGACGGGCCCTGCGGCGGCCCCGCCCGCGGACCCGGCCGGTCCGGCGGCGGGCAGCAGGAACGCCTCCGCGCGCGGGCGTTCGCCGTGGCGGACGACGACGTGGACGCCGGTGGCGACGTCCGCGTCGACCGGGAGGAGGTCCCAGACGCCCACCAGGCTGTTGATCGTCGAGCTCTTGCCGCGCTTCTTCTCGCCGACGACGACCAGCGAGGCGGCGCCGACGGCGGCCCGGGCGGCCTCGTCCCGGACGCGGCGGGCGGCGTGCTCCACCGCCGGGCCGACGCCGGTGCCGGTGTTGGGGGCGGGGGCGGTGTCGGGAGCGGGAGCGGTGCCGGTGCCGGTGTCGGTGTCGGTGTCGGTGGCAGCGTCGGCGGCCGTGGCCCGGGCGGCGCGTTCGAGGAGGTCGGCGGTGCGGCCCGCGAAGTCCAGAACGCCGGCGCGGGAGGGGGTTTCGGGGCGGCGCGGGGTCATGAGGGTCCTCCCGTGGCGGGGTCGGTCCGGTCGGCGGAGTCGGCCGGCGGGGCCGCGCGGTGGTCGGCGGAGTCGGCGGGCCCGCCGGACGGGGTGCGGTCCGGAGCGGCGTCCGGCCGGGCGGAGGGCTGGGCGGAGGGCTGGGCGGGCGGCGAGGCGCTGGGCGCGGTCCCCGGTGGGGCGGCGGCGGTGGGCGGAACGGGAGCCGGCGGTGCGGCCGGCGGCTCCGGATCGTCGAAGCCGCCGAACATCCCGGAGAAGTCCGCCTCCTTGGGCTCGACGGTGCGGGTCCGGTCGAACAGCGGGCGGTCCGCACTTGGGCCGGGAGCCACGTAGTCGTCACCGCGCGGCACCCCGCCGTAGGAGACACCCTCGTACGGCGCCGCACCGGCCGGCCCGCCCCCGCCGGGCGCACCGCCCTGCGCTCCTGCGTACGGACGCCCGCCGTACCGACCTTCACCGTACGAATCCTCGCCGTACCGACCCTCGCCGTACCGACCCTCGCCGTACGGACCTTCGCCGTACGGGTCGCGGGGCACCTGGCCGGAATCCGGCTGGGGCGGCTGCCGACGCTCCTTCCGCCACGGCGGCAGCAGCGCGGCGTCCACGGCGCGGGCGGCCTCGCCGAGGAGGCGGGAGGCGCCGCCCAGGAACTGTCCGAGCAACGACTGGTCCGGTGGCGGCGGCGCCCCGCAGTCCGGAGCCTGCGCGCCCTTCGCCGGCTTCGACGAACCAGGCGTGGACGGCCCGGACCTGGAGGCCCCTGACGTGGAAGCCGGCTTGGACGACGCAGACTTGGACGACGCAGACTTGGACGAACCCGCCGCCGTGGCACCGGACTTCGACAGCGTCGGCTTCGCGTACCCCGGCGCGGCCGTCCCCGGTGTGACCGGCGCCGACTTCGGCCGCTCCGGCGGCGGGCGGAACAGCAGTTCGTAGCCGTGGCTGTCCGCGCTCGTCAGATGGGTGAGCCGGGCCGCGTCGGCGTCGGAGCGGCGCCGCCAGCCGGTGACCAGGAGACACGGCTGCGGTCCGGACGCTACCGCCGCCGACCAGAGCGCCCCGGCCTCCGTCGCGGGCAGCGCATGCACGCCGTCCGCCCGGGCGGGAAGCCACCGGGCCGAAGCGCGACGCGCGCCCGCCGCATCAGGGGCGTGGTCCGGCCACGGGGCGGCCACCGGACGGGTCGGGCGCGGCTCGGCCTCCCCACGGTCGGCCGCCCCCCAGGTCCGCGCCGTCCACTCCCGGTAGACCGGACCGGCCCAGCGGGCCAGATGCCCTTCCAGTTCGGCGAGTTCGGGGATCCGGCCGGCGAACGGCATGCCGCTGTACCAGCCGACGAAGCCGTACAGCGGGCGTTCGAACTTGTCCCGGACCATGGTGTCGCTGATCAGGCCCAGCTCGCAGGCGGCGCCTACGAGCACGCCGCGCCCGTCGCGGTGGAGCAGGAACCGCGGCCCGTCCTCCAGCCGGTCCCCGCCCGCCACGGCGGCCCGGACGGCGTCCGCGAGCGCTCCCTGCCGGTCGGCGTCGGCCGGCAGGGCCCGCCACCACTGGTCGACCTGCAGGGTCCGGCCGTAGACCACGGCCGACCAGCCGCCGGACGCGCCCTGCGCTTCGGCTCCGCCGGCGTGGTGGCCCGCGGCGTGGTGGGCTCCGGCGTCGGCGGCGGCGGCCGGCTCGGCGCCGGGGGTCTCTTCGGGCGTCGGCCCGTACGTGGGGTTCGTCATGGCGTCAGTCCGTCAGCATCCGGCCGTCGCGGTAGATGGCTATCCCCCGCAGTTCCTGGTCCAGTTCACGGCAGCGCTCCTGGGCCCGCTGCAGGTCGGCCGCGGTCGTCCGGCCCCGGGCGACCAACTGCTCGATCTCCTGCCGGGCGGAGCTCTTCTGGGCGCCCTTGAAGATCCCCCCCATGAACGCCTGGCTGAGCGCGGCCAGTTCGCCACGGGAGGAGTCGAGGCTCGCGGAGAGCCGCGCCATCTCGTGCTCGTTCCGCGCGATGCCCTCGTTGAGGTAGTGGCGGAGGCTGAAGATGATCGGCAGGTGGAGGTTCTTCGGGTTGATCCGGGCCGCGTCGACGGTGGCCTGCTTGGCCTCGCCGAAGTTGCCGAGCTGGATCGGGCAGAGCGCCACCGTGACGCCCTCGGCGTCCTGGTCCGCGAGGACGGGCACGAGGTTGCCGAGGTTCTTCGCGACCACCTGGAGGGCGTCGGCCGCGCTCATGCCGGTGCGTGCGGCCAGCAGGTCGACCTTGGTCAGCAGCACGACCACGCCGGGGGCCGGCTGGCGGGCGCGGAGCCGGTTGCTGAAGACCTCGGAGATCGCCCGGCTGAAGCGGGAGATCTCCATCGGGTCCCCCTCCCGTTCGAGGCTCCCCGGGGCTCCCGCCTTGACCCACTCGGCCACGTGCTCGGCGTCCAGCGCGAGCATGATGCTGTCGGTGGACTCCAACTGCTCCTCCAGCAGCGGGATGTCCGCGGCCGTGCCGCGCCGGTCGAGGGCGGCGTTGCCGCGGAAGTCGACGCAGTCGATCCGCATGAGGTCGCGCATACCGCGGCGGAAGACGAACTCGTAGGCGGTGGGGTTGTCGGAGGTGGGCTTCGGCATGGTGCCGGCGCGGCGGAGCTTGGCCCAGTGCTCGGCGAGGTCGAGATCGAGGTCGGGGTCGGTGGCGTAGAGGTAGTAGCCCTTCACGCCGGCGGAGAGCCGGTTGTACATGCCGTGCAGGTAGGCGGTCTTGCCGGAGCCGCTGGCTCCGAGCATGGTCACGGAGATGCTGGGGACGTCCATGGACGCGGTCCTCTGTTCGCGGGTCGAGGGTCTCGGCGGTGCCGGTGGTACTGCCGGAGCCGGTGAGGGCTCGGGAGGGGGGTGGCGCTCGGGGAAGGGCTCTGGGGAGGGGGCGGCCGGGTCGGCCGGGCCTGTCGGGTCGGTCGGGTCGGTCGGGCCGGTCGGGTCGGTCGGGGACTCGGGCGGAGGCCCGGGCAGCGGTGCGGACGCAGGGGTCGGGCGGCGTGCGGCGTGCGGTGGGTTCAGAACGAGAGGATGTCCTCCAGCAGCTCCCCCAGTCGGTCCGCCGGCTCCACCAGCGGTTCCAGGAGGGCCAGTTCGGACGCGGCGAGGGCCCGGTCGCGGTCCCGGATCGCGGCCCAGGAGGGGACGTCGTCCCACCAGCTGCTGACCCGGTCCCACAAGGTGTCGCGCTGGTCGGCCAGTTGCGCCGAGGCCACCAGGCTGTCGATCGAGGTGGAGAGCTGCATCGCCCGCCCGATGATGCCGAAGCGGAGCGTCCAGAGCACCGGCAGCGCCACGTTCTCCGGCTCCGGTCCGCAGACCAGCGGGATGAACGCCCCCTGGATGTGGCGGGTTTCGGCGACCGCCTCGATCAGCGGCAGGAACGGCCCGACGAAGCGCTCCTCCGCGTCGTCGGCGCCGAGGTCGACCAGGTCGGCCTTGGTCAGCGCGATCACCAGCGGGGTCAGCTTCTCCTCCCGGTCGGCGACCGCCTGGTGGACGCGGACGGTCAGCCGCCGCACGGCCTCGGCCGCGTCCGGGTCGGTGTCCAACCGGAGGGCGTCGACGAAGAGCACGATGCCGTCGGCGGAGACGAGGTCCTCGTGCAGCCTGACGGCCTGCGGGCTGCCGCCGCGGTGCTCGGTGAGCGCACCCCCGCGGTGGTCCTTCCACCGGAACGGGAAGATGTCGGCCCCCTCGTGGCGCAGGACGAAGTCGTAGTAGCGGGGCCGGTCGCTGACCCGGGGGTAGCGGCCGCGCAGGATGTCCCGGGCCCCGGACATCAGTGAGCGGTGGGCAGCCGTGTCGGCGGTGCGCAGGGTCATGCCCTCGACGCCGTCGCACATGGTCGCGTACATCAGGGAGAGGTAGCTGGTCTTCCCGGCCGCGCTGTGGCCGAGCATCACGATGTCCATGCGGTTCCTCGCGGCTCCTCGGGAGGGCGGGCGGATCTGAGTGGTCGGGCGGTCACGGGCGGGGCGGACGCGACTCGGTGTCGGATCCGGGATCCACGGCCGGGTGGAAGGGGGACGGCGGAACGGACGGGAACGGACAGCGGAACAGGCATCGGAGTGGATGGCTGGTCGGCAGCCGACGTGACGACCGGCCGGCGGCCGGCCCTGCACAGTGGTGGGCGGCGACGGGCGGCGGACGGTGCCGGGTCCGCCGGAGGAGCGGCACTGCGGAGCGAGGCCGGGGCGGGTCGGAGAGGCGCGGATCGGGGACGATCCGCTCAGGGACGGCCGGGTCAAAGCCGTTGGCAGCCAGGGAAGTTCGAGTCGAGACGGTTCGAGTCGGGGACGTTCGGGTTCAGTAGGGCAGGCGCCCGTCCAGGTACGGGTCGACCTCGTCCGGGTAGCGGGTGACGGCCCAACTGCTGCCCGCCGCCGCCTCGCCGGAGTCGGCCGGCGCGCCCCCGGCCGCCTCCTCCGCGCCGCTCCCGGCCGCCGGCCCGGCCGGGGCCGGCGGGTCGGTGAGCGCCCCGAGGGCGACGGCGGCCTTGGGGTCGGCGGCCAGTTCGGGGATCCGGCCCAAACGGGCGGCGACCAGGTCGGCGACCGGTGGGGTCCGGCTGGCCGCACCGCAGAGGACGACGGCGGCGAGGTCCGCCGGAGCCAGGCCGGCCCGGGCGACGGTCCGTTCCAGCAGGTCGACGGAGGCGGTGAGCGCCGGGGTGACGGCCGCCCGGTACTCGCCTCCCTGGACGACGAACGGCTCGGCGTAGCCGGGCACCGCGAGGTAGACCGTCCCGGTGCTCGACAGGGACTCCTTCGCGAGGGTCAACTCCCTTGTGAGCTGGGCGCGCTGGTGGGATGCGGCAGGCGTCTGGTCCGACCAGAGCCGGTGCCAGGGTTCGGGGTCGAGGTCCAACGCCCGGTCGCGGAGCAGTTCGAAGAGTGCCTGGTCGAGGTCCCGGCCGCCGAACCCCTGGTCACCGGCGACCGCGACCGCCTTGAACTCGCCTCCCTCCCAACGGAGTACGGCGGTGTCCACGGTCCCGCCGCCGAGGTCGTAGACGGCGATCGGGCCGTCCCCGTGCGGCGCGATGCCGTCGGCCTCCACGCCGAGTGCGGCCCGGGCGGCGTGGAAACGGGCGGCCGCGACCGGTTCGGGCAGCAGCTCCGGGCGGCCGAGGCCGGCCCGGTCCGCGGCCTCGACCAGCCGGTCCAGCTCGGCCGGCGCCCAGTCCGCCGGGTGGGTGAGCACGGTCCGCGCCGGGGCCGCCCCTCCGCCCTGCGCGCGGGCCTCCGCGGCCGCGCGCTCCAGTACGGCGGCGACGAGGTCGACGGTGGCCACCTCCTGCCCGTCCAACAGGACGGCCGACTGGCGGAGCAGCGCCCGCTTGGGGTGGTGCTCGACCCGTTCCGGCCGCTGGGCGGCGAGTTGGACGGCGGCGCGGCCGGTGAGCAGCCGCCCGGAGTCGTCCAGGCAGACCAGCGAGGGCAGGTAGCGGCTGTTCTCGATCTCGACCGCCGCCACCGGACCGGCCTGCGCCCCGCGGACCGCCGCGGTGGTGAAACAGGTACCGAAGTCGATGGCCAACGACCAGTCAGACACGTTTCCTCACAAGTGAGTTGCTGTGTGTGCGGGCGCGCGGGGCGGACCGGGGAGACGGCTCTCCGGGTGTCCCGCGCAGGATGCTAGGGCCCCACGGGCAACTTTGAAGATGTTCGGGACATTTTGTAACAATGGCATGCGCATTGCCGTTGCGGCGCACTCGGCTCCGCGGCACGGGGTGGCACCCCCGACCCCCGGTCCGGGGTGCCGCCCCCAGTCTCGGCGGATCCGTCGGCCGAAACACCGTCAGGTGACCGAATGCGAGCGGAAGACCCCCGAGGAGAAACCGCGTTCCGGCAGCACCGGGCACATCCGGACCACCCGCCGTACGGGCACCGGCCGGGCCGTACGCCACTCAGGGCACCCCGTGACGGTCGGTCGGGAAACGGCGCCTGGACGCCGGGCGATGTCCGAGCTACGGCCGAGCTACGGCCGGGCGGCGACCGCGCGACGGCCGGGCGAAGTCGACGGTTCCGGGGCCCGGTGACCTGGCGCCGTCCCCCGGCGACACCTAGCCTTGTCCCGCAACATCGCCGGGCGCGGGGGGTGCCGTGGACGAGTCGGAAGCGCCGCCGGTGGAGCACCGGCCACCGCCGGAGCGGATCGGTCGGCGGATGACCGTCTGGACCCTGGGGTTCGGCTGCGCCGCCGTGCTCGCCGGATCGTCGGCCCTGGCCGCCGTGCTGCTCCTGCCGTGGCACCGGTCGCCGCGCTGGGAGGTCCTGACACCGCTCGCCGCGACCGTGCTGCTCGGGGCCGCCTGGCTCGTGGCCTCCTGGCTCGCGCCACCGGCCGAGCGCCCCGCACCGGCCCCGCCGGCGCACCGGCCGTCCCCGGCCGAACTGCGCTCGGTGGCGGGGCGGCTGGCGACGCGCACCCGCTGGTCGCTCCTCGCGGGCTGGCTGACGGTGCCGGCCGCGCTGTGGGTCGTCCCGGCCTGCTTCGTCGCGGCGCACCAGCCGCTCGAACGCGAGCTGATCGCCCACCACACCGCCCTGGTCTCGGCCGGCGCGCGGTGGACCGACTTCACGGTAGCGGTCTCGCAGGCCGAGGCCGCCGGGCAGCCGCGCCCGCACCTCGACCGCATCGCCGTGCACCCGGTGAGCGTGCCCGGGATGTCCGTGTCGGTCGCCAACAACCGGGGCCGGCTCGACGGACTGGCCGGCGGTGACCCCGTCCGGTTCCTGGCCGACCTCGAACACCTCGACCGGGGCCTGTTCGCCGAAGCCGACCTCGTCGCGCTCCGCCCCGGGCCGCCGCTGCTGTCGGTCCCCGGCGCGGTGTTCTCGGGAATCATGCTGCCGGCCTGGTGGGCCTCGCTGCTCGGGCTGACCGACCGCCGGGCCATGGTGCCGACCCGCCGGCTGCGGGTCGAGGACCACCCGCTGATCGCCGACCCGCGCGCGCCCGGCACCACCGTCTGGATCCGCGTCGAGGTGTGCGACACCGTGGCGAGCTGGACGGTCCGCCTGGGGACGGAGGAGGACAGCGGGTCGAAGTCGCACTCCGGGCTGCGGCTGCGACCGCTGTCCGACGCCCCCGCGACGCCGCCCGGGGAGGAGCCGGTGCCCGTACTCGTCTTCGAGGAGCACGCGGTCCGCTCCGCGCAGCCGCCGGCCTCCTACGAGACGGTCGCCCGGCTGGCCGGCGCGGAGGGCTGGTTCGGCCGGCAGAGCCCCGGGAGCACGACGCGCGCCGTGCTGGTCCTCGACGACGGCGAGACGCGCTGGGGGACCTGCCACGGCGCCCCCGCACCCCCGCCCGAACCCGCCGCACCCGCCGGGGACGCCTCTGCGAACGCCGGCCCCGGCGCCTCCCGCCTCCTGAGGCCGCCACGGCCGGTCCTGGTCGTCTCGCCGGTCCTGCGCACCCTGGCCTCCGTCGGGGTCCTGTGGCTGGGCGTCGTGCTCGGGCTGAACACCACTGACGCCTTCGCCGGATTCGACCCCCTGGCGGTCTTCGCGGTGGAGGTGGTCTGCAGCTTCGGCGTCCTCCTCGGCCTGGCCTTCCTCGCCGATCGGTTGGAGCACACGGGCCCGCCGACCGGCCTGGCACCCGCCGGTGCGAAGCCCACCGGCGCGGCACCCGCCGAGGCCGACTCCACCGACCTCGGCTCCACCGGCGATGGGCCCACCGACATGAGGCCGACCGACGCGGAGCCCGCCGACGTGGAGCCCACCGGCCCGAGGCCCGCCGACCGGTAGCCGCAGGCTCCGGCCGCCCGGCCGCAGGCTCGGCGCGGGCCCGGCACGAGGGGCGCGCGGCGCGGCCCGTGCCATCGGCCGGGCGGCCGACGGGCGGAACCGGACAGGTGAAGGTCAGGTTGCATTCGCGTGAACCGCCTCAACCATCCGCTTCGCGCAACCGCCCGTCTCGCCACCCGGATCCGCTCAGCCGTCGAACGCCTCGATGCCCGCGCCGACGCCGCCCTGCGGGCCTGGGCCCGCCCGATCACAGCCCGGACCGCCGACCTGGTGCGCCGTATGGCCGCCGCCAACTGCAGCGACGCGCTCAGCCGCCACCTCCCCTGCCGCGCCCGCGAACGGGCCGCCCGCGACGCCCTCCCGGCCTCCGAGGGCCGGCCCCGCCCGAAGGCCCTCCCTGAAGGAACGGTCCTCCTCACGCCCACCGCTTCGGACCCGACACCCCTCGACCGCGACTCCTCGGCGAGACCGAAGCGCCGCAGCTAGTCCCGGCCGCTCGTGCCCGTTCCCCGTCGATCGGCGGAGCCGGGGCGCCGCACGACCGCCCCGAAGACGACGCGCGACCCCGGGCGGCGCCGGGAGCGCCCGGAGGCACCCGGGGGGCGTCCGCTCCGGCGCGAGCCCCCGGCACGGGTTCAAGGCGACCCGGATGTTTGAACCTCCCTCAGCGGGCAGGCGAAGGACAGCGCCGCCCGTCCACGGCGCCCGGCGTCGAGGCCCCGGCTCTCCCCCCGGGGCCTCGACGCGTACCCGGATCCCGACCGCGACCGGAGGAGAACCCGCATGACGCCCTGGACCGTCCTTCGCCCGCTGCTGGTGGCGGCCGCCGTGCCGGCCGCCGTCCTCGCCGTGGACCGGGTGCTGCTGCTGGCCGTCGGCCGGCTTTCGGCCGCCCGCCCCGACGCCCGCCGGTGGCGACTGCTGCACCGCTGCCGGATACCCGCGCTGGCGACGGCCGTGGCGGCGCTGCTGCTCGGCTGCGAGCCGGCCGCGGGGCTGAGCCCGGACGTCCGGCCGCCGGTGCGGCACGTGCTGCTGCTGGCGGTGCTGGTCACCGCGGGCCGGCTGACCGCCCGGACGGTCTCGCTGTCCATCGAGTCCGCGCTGACCACGTACGCCGCCGGACGGCGGGATCCGGGGCGGGTGCGCCGGGCCAGGACCCAGGCCCAGTTGGTCGGGCGGATCTCGGACGTGGCGATCGCGGTGCTCACCCTGGCCGCCGCGCTGATGACGTTCCCGGCGGTCCGCGCGGTCGGCGCCAGTCTGCTCGCCTCGGCGGGCCTGCTCGGCCTGGTGGCGGGCGTCGCGGCGCAGTCCTCGCTGGCCAACCTGTTCGCCGGCATCCAGCTGGCCTTCGGCGACATGGTGCGGATCGGCGACGTCGTGGTGGTGGCCGGCGAGTGGGGCACGGTGGAGGAGATCACCCTCACCGCCGTGGTGATCGCCACCTGGGACCAGCGGCGGATCGTGATGCCGGTCTCGTACTTCGCCGGCAAGCCGTTCGAGAACTGGTCCCGGCGGGATCCGGGGATCACCGGCACCGTGCTGCTGCACCTCGACCACCGCACTCCCGTCGAGGAGTTGCGGGCCGAGTTCGAGAAGCTGCTGGCGGGCGACGACCGGTGGGACGGCGCCGGCCGGGCGCTCCAGGTGGTCGACACCACCCCCAGCACCATCGTGGTCCGGGCCCTGATGACCGCTCCCGACGCCGACCGCGCCTTCGACCTGCGCTGCGCGGTCCGCGAACACCTGGTCGCCTTCCTCCGCGACCGGCACCCGTACGCCCTGCCGCGGGTCACCGTCGCCCGGAGCGAGCCCGCGGACGGGTTCCCCGGCGGGCCGGCGGGCGCCAGGACGGACTCCGCCGCGGGCTCCACAGCGGGCTCCACGGCGGACGGTACGGCGGACGGCACGGCGGCCGCCGGGAGCGGGAACCGGAAGCGGGAGCACGAACGGGAGCCGAGCCCGGACCAGGGCGGGCCCGTCACGAGCGAGAGGTGACCCAAGGACGGAAGGCCCCCGCCGACTCGGGTCGACGGGGGCCGGGTGGATCCGGCGGGGGCCGGGTGGATCCGGCGGGGGCGCGGAGGTCACCTCGGCGCGGCCCCCGCCGGGTGCGGGTCAGGCGCGGCAGAGGCCGGTGGCCCAGTCGACGGTCGCGGTGGCCTGGGAGTAGCGCCACTCGGGGGCGAGCAGGTCACGGTCGAGCCGCGCGGCCGCGGTGCGGTCCTCGACGATGTAGCCGAAGTCCTGGAGCCAGGCCGGGTAGAGGTTCTTCGAACCGATGTAGAAGGCCGAGTCGTCGACCGCGACCAGCTTGTGGTGCAGCGCGTACGGGTGCCCGTCGGCCCAGGTGGCGGTGGGGGCGGCGCGGAAGGTGGCGAGCTGGAGGTTGCCGCAGAGCGCGGCGGTGGCCTTGCCCTGGTCACCGGTGAGGGTGGCGAGGCGGGCCCGGAGGACGTCGCTGATCTCGGTCAGGGACTTGATCTGCGAGTAGCCGCCGCTGCCGACGGCGCCGCGGTTGGCCGGGTCGCTGACGACGATCCGCACCTTGACGCCGGCGGCGAGCTTCGCGGCCAGCGCGTCGTAGAGGCGGGCGTCGTAGCGGGGCAGCGGCGGGCAGGTGCCGTTCATGTCCTGCTGGGAGATCTCGATGTGCCGCTGGGCGCTGCCGACGAGGGCGCGCAGGGCGTTCTCCTCGGGGTTGACCGTCTCGTAGTCGCGGTCGGCGTTGGTGTTGTCGTGCAGGGTGAGCGGGCTGCACTTGGCGTCCGACGCGCCGGCGACCGGGCCGGGCCGGTAGCCGGACGCCGGGTCGGAGGCCTTGATGCCGACGCCGAGGCCGCCGACGGCGATCACCGGGACGGTCCCGGTGGCGGGGGCGGCCGGGTTGAGGTCGCGTTCGAGCGACGGCCGGCAGGCGCCGCCGTCCGAGGAGGCGAACCAGGCGTTGTCGAAGAGGCCGGTCCGGCCGCAGGTCCACTCCCACAGGGTGTCGAGGTAGCGGGCGGCCGAGGTGGCGGCGGGGCCGCTCAGCGCCAGGTCCACGTCCGAGACCGGGTGGGCGGTGTCGAGGTAGTCGTTCTTCCAGCCGTTGATGCCGCCGGCGATGACGGTCCGTCCGTCGACCACCAGGAGCTTGGAGTGGTTCCAGGAGAACGCGGTGCGCGAGGTGGTCATCGACGCGATGTTGAGGCTGACCGAGCCGGCCGCCGGGCCGAGCTTGGCGACCAGCTCGTCGCGGTAGCGGGAGGGCAGGACGTTGGCGTTGTAGATCGGCGCGGCGCCGACCATGATCCGCACGACGGGGCGGTGGCCGGCGGCTACCGAGGCCTTGAGTCCGGCGACCAGGGCGTCCTCGAAGCCGCCGTCGGGGAACGGCGCGAGGGTGGAGACGTCGACGGTGCGGGTGGCGGCGGCGACGTCGGCGGTCGTCTTCGCCAGCAGCGCGCGGGTGCCGGGCCGGTCGGCGCAGGTGGCGTCGCCCCAGCAGCCGGGCGTCTGCAGCAGCCAGCCGGCCGGGTCGGTCCCGGTGCCCGCGAGGCTGTTGCCCTCGGTGCGCTGCCAGACGGTGCCCTCCAGCCCGGGCGACACCTCGCGCAGGACGCGCTCGACGGCGTCGAGGTGCCCGGTGCCCGCGTCGCCGCCGGCCTGGGCGGTGGGGGCGGCAGCGGCCGCGTGGGCGGGCGCGGACGGGACGACGGCGAGCAGGCTGGTGGCCGCGGCGGCGGCGAGGGCGGCGCGCAGGACGCGGCCGGGGCGACGGGAGGAGGGTCGGGACACGTGACGTTCCTTCAGAGCGTGGCGGATGATTCGTGGTTCACCCGTGGGACGACCTGAGATTACCGAGAAGTAACATTCTGTCCAATCTGTGCATGCCAATGAGCCACTCGGCCTGTTTCACACCCGCCGTCCGACCCCCGCCGCACGGCCCCCGCCGTTCGGCGCCCGTCATTCGCCGCCTCCGTCGTTCCGCCGCCGGCGGGGGCGGCGCACGCGCTCGGTCCGGGTGCGCGGGATCAGAACCGGTGCAGGCAGTGCGGGAACGGCGCGGCCCGTTGCGACGGGGGGTGACACCCGGAAGGGCCCCGGTCCGACGCTCGATCGAGCGTCGGACCGGGGCCCTTCCGGGAAGGCCGGGGCAGTGCCCGCCGGGGCATTGCCCGGCGGGTCAGCGTTCGGCGGCCGCCGCCCGCAGGTCCGTCGCGAGCGCCTCGGCGGCGGCCACGTTCGGCTGCGGGTGGGTGAGCAGGTGCACCCCGGCGGCCAGGGCGCCGCCGACCAGCGGCGCGAGGATGAACAGCCACAGCTGCGACAGCGCCTCACCACCCGCGAACAGCGCCGGGCCGAGGCTGCGCGCCGGGTTGACGGACGTCCCGGTGAGCGGGATGCCGACCAGGTGCACCACGACGAGCGCCATGCCGATCGGCAGGCCGTCGAATCCGGTGGCGGCGAGGCGGTGCGTGACCGCCAGGACGACGAACACCAGGAGGAAGGTCAGCAGCACCTCGGTCAGGAACGCGCCGCCGAGGTTGATGTGCACGGCGGAGCGGTCGCCCCAGCCGTTGGTGCCGAGCTTCTCGTGGGTCTGCAGGCCGGGTATCTGCTTGGCGAGCAGCAGCACCAGGGCGGCGCCGGCGATCCCGCCGAGGAACTGCGCGACCCAGTACGACGCCGCGGTGCGACCGTCGATCCGGCGGGCCAGCAGGAACCCGAGGGTCACCGCCGGGTTGACGTGGCACCCGGAGATCGGGCCGAACGTGTAGGCCAGGGCGAGCAGCACGAAGCCGAACGCCAGCGCGATCCCGACCGATCCGATCGCTTCCCCGGCCACCACCGCGGCACCCACCGCCAACAGCACCAACAGCAGAGTTCCGAGAAACTCGCCGACCACCGCACGCCTGTCCATCTGGCCTCCCGACCGCATCACTCCGAACGGCACCGCACCGCCCGCGCCCGGCCCACCCCTCCGCAGCCGAACAGGGGAACGCGCCCCGCCCGAACGACTGGACGCCGAGACCTGGGGACATCGGACGGACCGGTTGCGCCAGTCGGGTGAACCGGACATAACGCCACACTATAGGCCATTCGGTGATCCTTCTCATCTCGTCACCGAGCACATCAGAACCCCGCATACCAACACGGAAGCGGCTCCCGGGAATCCGGCCTTCCCGGCTCGCCCCCGCAGCCCGGGACCCCTGCGGGGGCGCCGCAATCCCCCGCACGGCCCTCGGACACTCCCGACCCGGCCGACGCCGCGTCAGCTCCGACGACCCGACGGCGCGGCGGCCCGACGGGAGACGGCCCGACGGGAGACGGCCCGGCGGCGCGGCGGGCCCGTCCGCCACGGCGTCGACCCGTACGGTCTGCGCATGTCCTTCGGTCTGCTGTCGGCGCTGCTCGCCGCCCTGCTCACCGGTTCGGCCACCGTCCTCCAAGCGGTCGGCGCACGCCGCGCCGCGTCCGGCCACCGGCCCGGCGGGGCCGCCGCGCTGGCCGGCGCGTTCCGCGAGTGGCCGTTCCTGATCGGGGTCGGGATGGACATGCTCGGCTTCGGCGCCGAACTCATCGCCCTCGAAAGGCTCCCGCTCTACGAGGTCGAGGCCGTCCTCGCCTCCGCACTCGCCGTCACCGCCGTCGGCGCGGCCCGCGTCCTGCGGGTGCGGTTGCGGCGGAGCGAGTGGGCCGGGGTGGCGGCGGTCTGCGTCGGGCTCTGCGTCCTCGCCCTCACCGCCGGGCGCGACGGGCCCGGCCGGGGCAATCCGGCACTGCGGCTGGGCGTCCTGCTCGTCTCGGTCCTGCTGATCGGCGTGGGCTGGGCGGTGGTCCGGCTCTCCGGGAGCCGTAGCGCCCCGCTGCTGGGGCTGGTCGCCGGGCTCCAGTTCGGCGTCATCGGTGTCGCGGTGCGGGTGCTGCCGGACCCCCGGCTCCCGGACCTCCTCACCGAGCCCTCCGCCTACGCCATCGCCCTCGCCGGGCTGGGCGGCTTCACCGCGCTGACCTGGGCCATGCAGAGCGGTTCGGTGACGTCGGCGACGGCCGCCATGGTGCTCGGCGAGACCCTCGGCCCAGCCGTCATCGGCGTGCTGCTGCTCGGTGACCACACCCGCCACGACGCGGCGCCGCTCGCCGTCGCGGGGTTCCTGGCGGCCGTGGCCGGTGCGCTGACGCTGGCCCGGTTCGGGGACGCAGAGCAGCCGGCGCCGCCCGCACCCGCGCGATGACCACCGACCGCCAAACCCGCTTTGGTGAACAGTTCTTGACGCTCCGTCCGAGACGGGTGGGGCGGAGGCGGCCCTCGCGGCCTGGAAGGTGACGGGTGCGCGCTCGACCGGTCACAGCCCGGTCGCGGTCCGGGCGGCGCCGGTTCCCCCGCGCGACGGCCGGGTAACCCCGGGAGCGGGCCGGACCGAGGGGGGACCATGGCGCTCCACTGCCACCTGTGCGGCACCCGAACGGACGGCGCCGAACGGCTCGGCGTCTACTGCCCGGGCGAGTACTGCGGCACCGATCTGCGGGCGGGCCGGGACGCCGGAGTCCGTGCCTGGTGCGAACCGCCCCGCCGGTACGGGACGGCGGGCGGCACCGCCACGACGGACCTGCTCATCCTCAACGCCGGCGCACACGCCACCGGCTACCGCATCGAACCGGTGGAGCCCGTCGAGGGGCGGCTCGACTTCGACCGGCAGGCCGCCGAGGCTCCGCTGCCGTCGGGCGGCACGCGGCGGATCGAGCTGCGGTACACCGTGCCGCACGACCCGCTCGGCGTCGGTCTCGGCGTCGGTCTCGACGTCGCCTCCCGGTTCGGTGTGCCCGGGGCCGGCCTGGCCGGCCAGGTGCACGGGATGCACAGCTCCCGGTTCGGGGTCGCGCTGCGGGTGGCCGCGACCTCCGCGCACCAGGGAGCCGCCTGTGCGGCGTTCGCGGTGGACGTGCCGGGGCGGATCGACGTCGACTGGGACGACGACGGCTCGGGGTCGGGGTCGGGCTCGCGGTCGGGCTCGGGGGGCAGCTCGGGGTCGGGGCCCGGCGGCGGGAGCGGCGGCGGGTCCGGCGGTGGCCCGGGTCGGAACGGCGGCGGCCGCAGCGGAGGAGGGCGCGGCACCGGCGGGCGGTCGGCACCCGGGAGCGGTCGGCACCCCGGCGGCCGACCGCAGCCGCCCGGGGAGCGGCCACCGGGCCGGCGGACCGGCGGCTGCGGGCCGTCGGCGATCGCCGTGCTGCTGGCCGTGATCGCGGTGCTCGTGGCGATGGTGGTCCTCGGCCTCGGCCGGGGCAGCGGTGCGAACGGTCCGTCCGGCCCGGGCGCCGGCCCGAACCCAGCCCCGAGCACCGGCCCGGGCGCCGGTCCGTCCTCCCCCGAACCGAGTCCGACGCCGATCGCCTCCCCGACCGGCAAGCCATCCCGAGGCGGCTCGACGGGTGGCGGCACCAACGGAAGCAACGGGGGCAACGGAGGCAACGGGGGCAACGGCGGCGGCAAGGGCAAGCCCTCACCGTCACCCTCCCCGTCCCGCTCCCCGTCCCCCTCGCCGACGGTCACGCCGCGTCCGGTCGTACCCCCGCTGGCCGGGCTGACCCAGTCCGCGGCCGAGGCCGAGCTCAAGGCCCTCGGCCTGCGCTCCGCCGCCCGGACCGTCACTCCCGGCGGCGCCCCCGCCCTGGAGGTCATCGGCAGCGAGCCCGACGCCGGCACCGAAGTCGCACCGGGTGCGACGGTCACCCTCCGCGTCTCCGACGGCAGGGCACGCATCCCCGACGTCGCCGGCAGGACCCGGGCCGCCGCCGAACAGGCCCTCCGGGACGCCCACTTCTCCAAGGTGACCGTCTACAGCGAGGAGTCCCGGACCGTTCCCGAAGGGCAGGCGCTCCGCACCGATCCGCCGAAGGACACGGTCGTCGCCCTCGACTCCCCCGTCACCCTCTGGTTCGCCGTCAAGCCGCGCCCGCCCCGCTGACCGCCGCACGACGCCCACCACGGCGAGGTGCCCGGCCCCGGCAGTCCACGACCCGACTGCCGGGGCCGCCGCCGAGCACGACCGATGGCACCCCGACCGTCCCCGGGGAGAAAACGGATTGTGGACGCACCGATCCCCGGCCTACGGTTCTTCGCACGGGTTCCCTGTGACAGTCCCCGCGCAAGGGCGTTGAGCTCCGCTCCGCCGACGCGCCTTCCCGTCCGTGCTTCCGCTCCTCCCGTACCGCCGCCCGCCCGGCGGGGCCACGGGACGCCCTCGCGTGCACGGATGCGTCCGCCCGCCCGTTCCGATCGGCCCGGCCGGCCACGACCGCCGGCTGCGCAGCCGCTTCTCCGGCACGCAGCTGGAGCTCGACGGCGGGCGGGTCGCCGGGATCCGGGCGACCGTGCCGCAGGCAGGGGGCGGCGCGCTCCTCCACCGGGCCGGTGACCCGGGGTGACGACCGTCCCGCAGACACCGCGGGCCCGGTCGGAGGGGGTTCGCCCCCTCCGACCGGGCCGTGCGTACCGGATCACTCATCCCGGACCGTTGCCGACCCGGACTGCCCGAACGGTCGGCCCGAGCGGGCGGCCGGGCACGCACGGCGGGAGGGATCAGGCCGTCAGACCGTCGGGCCGTCAGGCCGTCGGGCCGGCGAGCACCTCGTTGACCAGGGTGCGCGCCTCCTCCTGGACCCGGGCCAGGTGGTCGGGTCCGTGGAAGGACTCGGCGTAGATCTTGTAGACGTCCTCGGTCCCGGACGGCCGGGCGGCGAACCAGGCGTTCTCGGTGCACACCTTGATGCCGCCGATGGCCGCGCCGTTGCCCGGGGCCTCGGTGAGCACGGCGGTGACCGGCTCGCCGGCCAGGTCGCCGGCCCGGACCTGCTCGGCCGACAGGCGGGAGAGCAGCGCCTTCTGCTCGCGGTCCGCCGGGGCGTCGACGCGGGCGTAGGCGGGGGCGCCGAACCGGTCGGTCAGGTCGCGGTAGTACTCGCTGGGCGTGCGGCCGGTCACCGCGGTGATCTCGGCGGCCAGCAGGGCGAGCAGGATGCCGTCCTTGTCCGTGGTCCAGACCCCGCCGTCGCGGCGCAGGAACGACGCGCCGGCCGACTCCTCGCCACCGAAGGCGATCGAGCCCTCCAGCAGGCCGTCGACGAACCACTTGAAGCCGACCGGCACCTCGACCAGCTCCCGCTTGAGGTCGGCAGCGACCCGGTCGAGCATCGACGAGGAGACCAGCGTCTTGCCGACCGCCGCGTCGACCGGCCAGTCGGCGCGGTGCCGGTAGAGGTAGTCGACGGCGACCGCGAGGTAGTGGTTGGGGTTCATCAGGCCGCCGTCGGGGGTGACGATGCCGTGCCGGTCGGCGTCCGCGTCGTTGCCGGTGGCGATGGCGTACTCGTCGCGGCGGGCGATCAGCGAGGCCATCGCGGCGGGCGAGGAGCAGTCCATCCGGATCTTGCCGTCCCAGTCCAGCGTCATGAAGCGCCAGGTCGGGTCGGTGACCGGGTTGACCACGGTCAGGTCGAGGCGGTGCGTCTCGGCGATCCGCGCCCAGTAGGCGACGGACGCGCCGCCGAGCGGGTCGGCGCCGATCCGCAGGCCGGCCGCGCGGACGGCGTCCAGGTCCAGGACGGAGACCAGGTCCTCGGTGTAGGCGGTGACGTAGTCGTGCCGGCCGGTGGTCGGCGCGGCGAGGGCGCGCGCGTACGGGACGCGCTTGACGCCCCGCAGGCCCTCGCGGATCAGGGCGTTGGCGCGGTCCTGGATCCACCCGGTCGTCTCGGACCCGGCCGGGCCGCCGCTCGGCGGGTTGTACTTGAAGCCGCCGTCGCGCGGCGGGTTGTGCGAGGGGGTGACCACGATGCCGTCGGCCAGCGCCTGCGGGGACCGCCGGTTGTGGGTCAGGATCGCGTGCGAGACCGCGGGGGTCGGGGTGTAGCCGTCGGCGCTGTCCAGCAGGACGGTCACGCCGTTGGCGGCCAGCACCTCGACGGCGGTGGCCTTGGCCGGCTCGGACAGGGCGTGGGTGTCGGCGCCGAGGAACAGCGGGCCGGTGATGCCCTGGGCGGCCCGGTACTCGCAGATCGCCTGGGTGGTGGCGGCGATGTGGTCCTCGTTGAAGGCGGCGTCCAGCGAGGAGCCGCGGTGTCCCGAGGTGCCGAACGCCACCCGCTGGCCCGGGTCCTCCGGGTCCGGGTGCAGCGTGTAGTACGCCGTCACCAGTCGCGCCACGTCCACCAGGTCGCCCGGCTGCGCCGGCTGCCCGGCCCGTACGTGTGCCATCGTCTTCTCCCACCAGATTTCTCGCCGTGCGCCGGCCCTGCGGCCCGGCGCTTCCTTGCCCCGTGCTCACCGATCGTAGCCAGTGGACGACCGCCGGCCGTACCCGGGCGGGGCCGCCCCGGCGGGGCGGGACGGGTGGCGGCGAGGGGACGGGCGGCGGCGGGCGGCCCGGACGCGGCCCGGGACACGGCCCGGAGCCGGGGACCGGGCCGTGTCCCGGGCCTGCGGGGAACTGCAGCTCCGCAGGGGTGTGTCAGGCGGGGAGCTGCTGACGGTGCGCGTCGAGGGCGGGGGCGACGGTGGTCGCAAGGAACTCCGTCACCGTGTACTCGACGAGGCTCTCCACCACGAAGGGGTCGGTCCGGGTGACCGCCTCGATCGCGGCCCGGTCGTCACCGGTGGCGATGATGATGCCGCCGTCACGGGGGACCTTGCGGCCGGAGGCCAGGAAGGTGCCGTCGGCGTAGTGCCGGCCCAGCCATTCCACGTGGGCGGGGAGCGCGGCGTCGATGCGGTCGAGGGGCGCGGTGTAGGTGAGCTCCAGAACGAACATGCGCCCAAGGCTAGCCGGGTGGTCGTGCACGGCCTCCGGCAGCGGTCAAGCCGCGGCGGGACGGCCGATGCGCCAGGCCGGATGTGCCGGGCGGGATGCCCCGGGTCTGGTGACCCGGGGCATCCCGAGGGTGGGCGAGGATGGATTCGAACCATCACAGCCGAAGCGGGGGCTTTACAGGCCCTTGGGCTCTCCCAGGCCCAGCTCGCCCTCGGTTCCTTCCGTCGCGCTCGTCGCTCGCGTCTGCTCTCTTCGCTCGCGTCGTTTGCGATGTCTCTACCTTCCCCCAGCCCCGCAGGGCTCGACAACCGGTTTTCCGGCCACCGCCGTTCCGCCTCCGACGCCGTGTCAGCGGGCGTTCCGGCCGGTCAGCGGCACGGCGGCCGGGGAACGTGCGTGTCCGGATCACCGCGGTTGGCGCCGAATGTGGTGTAGACCACTCCGAAGTCGGGGCCAGGGCGGCGGCGCCGGGGTGGGCGACCGGGGCCGGAGTGCCGCCATCCGTTCACGACGGGGGGATTGCGTGTGTACGTGCCGACTGCGATACAACACTGACAATATGACGATTGATCGGAGAAATCTGAAATGAGCAAGTCAGCCCTGCCCCGCCGCGGTCTGCTCGTCGGCGCGGCGGCCACGGTGATCGGCTGGAACACCGTCGGCCGCTCCTGGGCCGTCACCACCGGGGACTCCGCCCCGGTCGGCGCGGCCGCCGGCGCCGGCGACGCAGCCGGTACCGCCGCCGGCGCCGGTGCGAGCGGTGCGACCGGCGGGGCCCCCGACGCCGCCCTGGCCGCACTGCCGCGCCTGGACGGGACGATGGTGGCCGACGCCGGCACGCTGGCCCGGTTCGGCGGGGACTTCGGGCACCTGGTGACCGCCGCACCGCGCGCCGTCCTGCGCCCGGGATCGGTGCGCGACGTCGCCGAGGTGGTCGCCTTCGCCGACCGGCACCGGATCCCGGTGGCGATGAACGGGCAGAGCGGCACCGGCGGAGCGGCGGAGCTGGAGTCGCACTCCAGCTACGGGCAGGCCTCCGCCCGCGGCGGCGTCGCGATCGACGCCCGGGGCCTGGACCGGATCATCCGGATCACGCCCGGCCGGGCCGTGGTGGAGGCCGGCGTCACCTGGGCCCAGCTGACCGAGGCGGCCCTCGCGCTGGGCTGGACGCCGCCCTGCCTGACGGACTACCTGCACCTCTCCGTGGGCGGCACGCTGAGCGTCGGCGGGATCGGCGGCGGCGTGCAGCGCTTCGGGCTCCAGGTGGACACGGTCGAGTCGGTCGACGTGGTCACCGGCACCGGCCGGCTGGTCACCGCCTCCCGCACCTCCGAGCGCGAGCTGTTCGAGGCGGTCCTGGCCGGCGGCGGCCAGGCGGGGATCATCGTCCGCGCCACCCTTCGCCTGGTGCGGGCACGCGAGCGGGCCCTCGTCTTCAACCTCTTCTACGACGACCTGGACGCCTACCTCGCGGACCAGGAGCGGCTGATGGCCGAGCGGCGCTTCGACCTCCAGGTCGGCGAGGTGGTGCGGAACGCGGCCGGGACGGGCTGGCGCTACAAGGCGGAGCTGGTCGCCCACTACGACGGCGCGGCCGTGCCGGACCGGGCGGCGCTGCTGCGCGGCCTGCGCTGCGTCGCGGCCGAGACGACGGTGGTCGACCAGACGGCGCGCGAGTACGCGTTCCGGGTGGACGGCTTCGCCGGGTACCTGAAGGCCTCCGGCCTCTGGGCTCAGCCCAAGCCCTGGCTGAGCCTCTTCCTGCCCGCCTCGACCACCGGGACCTTCATGCGCGAGGCCGCCGCGCTGCTCACCCCGGAGGACCTGGGCGCCGGCCTGCTGCTCTTCTACCCGTACCGGACGGACGTGCTCACCCGCCCGATGGCCGTGATGCCGGAGGAGCCGGTCGGCTTCCATTTCGACCTGCTCTCCTTCCCGGCCCCGGGCGCCGACCACGCCGCCGCCCTGCGGCGCAACCGCCGCCTGTACGACCGGGCGGTGCAGCTGGGCGGCACGCGCTACCTGATCGGCGCGATCCCGGACATGACCCGGTCCGACTGGCGGCGCCACTACGGCACCCGCTGGGGGCGCGCGGTGGCCGCCAAGCGCCGCTTCGACCCGGCGGGCATCCTCACCCCGGGCCAGGGGATCCACATCTGACGAGCCGCGCACCCCGCTTCCGGCCCGCCCCGCTCTGCGGCGGGCCGGGACGGGCCGGGAACGGGCCGGGGACGCCGTGATCACACCAGGCGGTGCATGCCCACCGATTTCGGGGCCGTCTCCACGAAGCCGTACTTGGCGTAGAGGCGGTGGGCGTCGCCGTCGGCGATGAGCGAGACGTAGGCGCCCTTGGGCGCGCGGCCCTCCAGCTCGGCGGTGAGCCGGGCCGTGATCCGCGCGCCCAGGCCCCGGCCCCGGTGGGCGGGGAGCACGCAGACGTCGGCGATCTGGAACACCACGCCGCCGTCGCCGATGATCCGGCCCATGCCGACGGGCTCGCCGTCGAGGTGGACGGTCACGCCGAACCAGGAGTTCGGCAGGCCGGCGGCCACCGCCTCGGCGGGTCGGTCGCTCATGCCGGAGGCGGTGCGCAGGTGCCGGAAGGTCGCGACGTCCGGCACGCCCGGGCGCACCTCGTAATGGTCACTGTCGGGGTTCATAGATTACATGGTATCCGAGGTCGCCACCGCCCGGCCGGGGCGGTGGCGGTCCCCGGCAGCCACGGTCAACGGACCACCGGCGCCGGGTCGGCGACGTCGGCCGGGTCGGCACGGTCAGCGCGGTCGGCCGGGTCGGCACGGTCAGCGCGGTCGGCCGGGTCGGCACGGTCAGCGCGGTCGGCCGGACCCGCCGGAGCGGAGCCGGCGGCCCGCGCGGGGCGCAGGGTGAGGGCGAGCAGCGGTCCGAGGAGCATGCCCGCCGCCGTGAGCAGCACGACCAGGAACCCGCCGTCCGCCGTGGCCCGGGCCAGCCGCGCACCGCTCAGCCCGTCGGCACCCGCGTCGGCGACGACGGTGAACAGCGCGAGGCCGATCGCGTTGCCGAGGTTGAGCGTGGTGGAGGCCGCGCCGTTGGCGATGCCCTGCTCGTGGGCGGCGGTGCCGGTCGCCGCGGCGATCCACATCGCCGTCCAGACCGCCCCCTGCCCAACCCCCGAGACGGCCAGGCCGGGCAGCAGCGCGAGGTAGCCCGCGTCCGCGTCGAACCCGAGGGCCAGCGCGGCGGTGCCGACGGCGCCGACGGCGAAGCCGCCGAGCAGGGTGGGGCGCAGCCCGGTCCGGGTGGTGAGCCGCTCCCCCAGCTGGGTGCCGGCGGCGATCGCCAGGGAGGGGACGAGGAAGGCGAGCCCGGTCTCCAGGGCGCTGTAGCCGTGGACGCTCTGCAGCAGGACGGTCAGGAAGTAGGGCAGGACGCCGAAGGTGGCCATGTAGAGGAAGGTGATGGCGGCGCCGGCGCTCAGGCTGCGGTTGCGGAAGAGCCGGAACGGCATCAGCGGATCGGCGCTGCGGGTCTCGATGAGGGCGAAGGCGGCCAGCAGTACGAGGGAGGCGGCGAGGGCGCCGATGATCCAGGGGTCGGCCCAGCCCAGTTCGGGGCCCTCGACGAGGGCGAAGACCAGCAGGGTGGCTCCGGCCGTCACGGTCAGTGCTCCGGGCAGGTCGAAGCGGCGGCGGACGGTGCGGGCCGGGTCGCGCGGGATGACGACCAGGGCGGCGACGGCGAGGGCTCCGGCGAGCGGCACGTTGACGAAGAAGACGGCGGGCCAGCCGAAGCCCTCGGTCAGCACGCCGCCGAGGAGGGCACCCAGGGTCAGCCCGGTCGCGCCGGCCCCGCCCCAGACGGCGAGCGCCCGGTTGCGCCGCGGGCCCTCCTCGAACAGCGTGTTGATCAGCGAGAGGATCGACGGGAGCAGCAGCGCTCCGCCGATGCCCTGCACGATCCGGGCGCCGACGATCACCTCCGGCGACCGGGCCAGGCCGCCGGCCAGTGAGGACAGCGCGTAGAGGACGAGGGCGCCGACGAGGACGCGGCGGCGGCCGAGCAGGTCGCAGGCGCGGCCGCCGAGCAAGAGGAAGCCGCCGGCGAACACCACGTAGGCGCTGACCACGAGTTGCTGGGTCTGGCCGGGGAAGCCGAGGTCGGAGCCGATCTCGGGCAGGGCGACGAAGACGATGTTGAGGTCCAGGGCGAAGACGGTCTGTCCCAGGGCCAGGAGGGCCAGGGTCCATCCCAGGTGCCGGGCGGCCGCGGCCGTCGGCGGGTGGGCATGGTCGGCGGGTGTCACGGACATGCGGATGCGCTCCTCGGAGAGTCCCGACTGACGGTACGTATATTTACGTACGATCGAACGGTTAGGCAAGCCCGCGGCCCTCTCGCAAGGTCCGCAGATGCACCGTCAATCCCGCTGTCGACCAAGTGACTTGGGATCGACGACACCACTGTTCGACAGTCGCGCTACGGTGGGACGATGAGCTACCGCCACCCCGAGCGCGACCAGATCCGGATCGACCACGTCCTCACCGCCCTCGGCAACCCCGTCCGCCTCTCCGCCGTCCGGGTGCTGGACGCCGGCGGGGAGCACAACTGCGGCAGCGTGCTCACCGCCATCGGGGTCACCGCCAAGTCGACGATGACCCACCACTGGCGGGTCCTGCGGGACAGCGGCGTCATCCACCAGGAACCGTCCGGCCGGGAGAACCTGCTGCGCCTGCGCCGCGAGGACCTCGACTCCCGCTACCCGGGGCTGCTGGACGCCGTCCTCACCGGGGCCAGGGACGACGAGCGGCACGCGGGAACCGCCTGACGGTGTTCCGGGCCGCCGCCCCGCAGCGCCCCCGGAACACCGGCCGGCCCGGGGCCGGACGGCGCGAAGGCCGCCCGGCACCGGGCCGGTGGGAGGGGACCGCCCTTCGGCGCGCCGCCTACCAGGTGCCCCCGGCGGGCTGGCGGACCGTGGCGTTGAGGCGGTTGAAGAGGTTGGTCGTGCCGATCCACAGGACCAGCGCGGCCAGCTGCTTCTCGTCGAAGTGCGCCGCCGCCGCGTTCCACACGTCGTCCGGCACCACGCCCCGGTCGGCGAGCCGGGTGACGTGCTCGGACAGTTCCAGCGCGGCCCGCTCGGCCTCCGTGAAGTACGGCGCCTCGCGCCACGCCGCCACCGCGTGCAGCCGCTCGTCGGTCTCGCCGTTCTTCTTCGCGCTCGCGACACCACCGACCACGCAGTAGCTGCAGCCGTTGATCTGGCTGGCGCGCAGGTGCACCAGCTCCATGACGCTGCCCGGGAGTCCGCCCTTCTGCGCCGCCTTGACGACGCCGAGGATCGCCGGCATCGCCTCGGGGATGACGACCGCCGGGTTGGCCATACGTGCTTCGGTGCTCATGGGGTGCCCACTTCCGTTCGGGTTCCTGTCCGGTCACTTCTCCGGTGACCTCTTCGGTCACTTCACTGACGGAACCCGGCCGGAGAGTGTGACAGCCCGGGGAGAGTTCTTTCGGCCCTGCCGACGGCGCGCGCGGCGGTACGGGCGGACCCGCACCGGCGGACGTTCCGGTGCGGGTCCGTACGGTTCGATGCGTTCCGGTGCGGGTCCGTACGGTTCGATGCGTTCCGGCGCGGTGCGGCGCGGTGCGGTGCGGTGCGGTCAGTCGACCGCGCGCACCTTGACGACCGTGGACCAGCCCGACCAGCCGGCGCCGTTGGTGTCGGAGGCGTGTCCGATCAGCCAGATGGTGCTCCGGCCGAAGACCTCCGCCGTCCTGGTGTCCGGGTTGTAGACCGTCGACGGGCTGCCACCGAACTTCCAGGCACCGGTCGACGTCCAGGCACTCCAGCCGGCCGCGTGCGTCCACGTCGCCCGGTACATCGACCCGTCCGTACCCGTCGCGAAGACTTCCAGCGCGTTGGTCACCGGGTTGTGGAGGACCGCAGGGATGCCCGTGAACTGCGCCCCGAGACCGAGCGTGTACCAGCCCGACCACCCCTCGCCGTTGGTGTTGTACAGGTGCGCCATCGTGCCGTCCGTCCCCAGGGCGAAGACCTCCGCCGTCCTGGTGTCCGGGTTGTACACGGCCGTCGGACTACCACCGAACTTCCACGCACCCGTCGACGTCCACACGCCCCAACCGGCCGCGTGCGTCCACGACGTCCGGTACATCGACCCGTCCGTACCCGTCGCGAAGACTTCCAGCGCCTTGGTCACCGGGTTGTGGAGGACCGCAGGAGTGCCCGTGAACTGCGCCCCGAGACCGAGCGTGTACCAGCCCGACCACCCCTCGCCGTTGGTGTTGTACAGGTGCGCCATCGTGCCGTCCGTCCCCAGGGCGAAGACCTCCGCCGTCCTGGTGTCCGGGTTGTACACAGCCGTCGGACTACCACCGAACTTCCACGCACCCGTCGACGCCCACGCACCCCAACCCCCCGCGTGCGTCCACGACGTCCGGTACATCGACCCGTCCGTACCCGTCGCGAAGAGTTCGAGCGCCTTGGTGACGGGGTTGTGGACGACGGCGGGGGTACCGGTAAACCGGGCCCCGGCGCCGATCGTGTGCCAGCCCGACCACCCCTCGCCGTCGGTGTTGTAGGCGTGGATCATCGCCCCGTCGGCACCGAGGGTGAAGATCTCCGCCGTCCTGGTGTCCGGGTTGTAGACGGTGTTCCGGCCCCCGACCCGGCCGGCCGTCTGGGCGGCCCACGCGGCGGCGGTCTGCTGGATCCAGCTCCCGACGTCGTCGACCCTGGTATCGAAGGCGCCGGTGCGGGCGGTCTCGGTGGAGCCGAAGCAACCGTTCTGCCAGGAGCGGCTGTTGACGGCGACGAGTTCGTAGCGGTCGCCGACCTGCCGCAGAGCGGGGCCGCCGGTGTCGCCCTTGCAGACGGCGGCGTCCGCGGGGGCCTTGGCGGCGATGTCGATGCCGGTCGGTGCGACGGCGCCGACGGTGAAGACGGCGCTGTGGAGCCTGTCGGGCACCCATTCGGTCCTGGTCCGGCCGAAGCCCGCCACCCGCAGCTCCTCGCCGACGACGGGGGCGGCCGTGGCCACGGCCGCCGGGGTGACGCCGACGACCGGGTCGGCCAGGCGCGCCATGACCAGGTCGCGGTCGGTGCGGGGCACCAGTTCGACGACCTCCCGGACCTGGCCCGCCGTGGTGGTCAGGTCGGTGCGGCCCACGGTGGCGGTGGTCCTGAGGGCCGGTGCGCCGGCGGGTACGGTCGTCGGCAGCGCGGGGTCGGCGGCGAAGCAACCGGCGGCGGTGACGACCCAGTAGGGGTCGACGAGGACACCGCTGCAGGCGCGCTTGCCGTCGCCGATGTCCAGTTTGGCGGTGAACGCGTAGGAGCCGTTCGGCACGGCGTCACCGCTGACGGCACCGGCCGGTGTGCCGGAGGACGCGGCCGACATGCCCGCCGCGACGGCGAAGGCCAGTAGTCCTGATTTCCACGCCGGGCGTGGACGATGACCAAACACGTGGTGCTCTCCCGGAGGCTGGGTCGTCAGGCCGCGAGGCCGTGAGGGGGTGGCGGTGCCGGGGCCGGCTGGGGACGCGGGCTCGGCTGGGGGTGCGGGGCCGGCTGGCGGTGCCGGGGCCGGCTGGGGACGCGGGGCCCGCTTGGGTCCTGGGCGCGCCGTCATCGGGGGCGTCAGGCCTTGGCCACGATCTCCAGCAGCTTGAACTGGCGCGCCTGCGGGTCGGCGGTCTCACCGACCGGCGTCCACTGGTTCTTGGTCACGTCGAAGGACTTCGCCTCGGTGCCCGTCTGCATGTTGACGCGCACCGCGTAGTCGTTGCCCACCACGGCGTAGACCGAGGCCAGTTCGAGGCTCAGGTAGCCGGACGCACCGTTGAGTTTGAAACAGAACCGGCCCCCGCCCACCGGGTCCGTCGTCCTCATGCCCCGCGCGAGGACTTCGAGCAGACCGGGCTGACTGTCGCAGGTGGCGAGAACGATGTGGCCGTCGCCGCTCTTCAGCCTGATGCCGCGCTCCCTGAAGATCGCGTCGGCCTGCGGGTAGGCGAAGTCCTCGACGGCCGGCGGCGGGGTTTCGTCCGCCACCACGGCCGCTCCGGCCCCCGGGGGTACCGGAGCCGCCTCGGCGCCGGCCGCCGTCAGCGCGGCCAGTGCGGCGGCGCTCGCGACGGCGCCGGCGGTCAGGAATCGGAAGAAATACCTCATGGCGATTTCAGCCCCCTGTACGAGAATGCCCTGGAGTGGCGGAATTCGGCGGGCGTGAAGGCCCGGCCGGCTCGGCCGAACGGCCGGCGGATCGATCTCTACGGCAATCGGATCAGCGCCCATTGGTATCACGGGAAGGAGGTTCCCGAAAGGGATGGATTCGAGCCGTCACGGCGAAGGGCCCGGCCTGCCCGTGCTCCCCCGGAGGTGCTGACTAACAGTCACCTGCGCTCGATGGCAGGCTGTTCGGTGATCCATCGGGCTCACCGAACCTGGCCGAATAGGCGTCGCGCCAGGATTCCGAATGCGGGCTCCGTTCCGTCGGCCCACGATCTGTGCGACCGTGCGAAATGCTGATTCGGACGAATCCGCACGGGACGGGGGCCGTCGCCGGACCTCGCCGAAAATTCGAGGGGATATGACCAGGGAGATACCAGGGAAAACAACTTCGCGTGCGCGCATGCCGCGCACGCGACCCACCGCGCTCGCGGCGCTGTCGCTGGCCATGGCGGTCTTCGGCTCGACGGTGGCGGGGGCGGTGCCGGCCGATCCGGGACCGCCCCCGCTGCCCGCGGGCGCCCGCGCCCAGGTGGTCGAGGCCTGGACGGCCGGCGGGTCGGCGACCAGGGACGCCGCGGCCAGGGCACTGGTCGGCAGCGACGCCGAGATCAGCGACTTCCTCGCCACCGGGCTTCAGCGCGCGACGGTCGAGGACGAGCGCTTCGCGGTCCTGAAGATGCTCGGCTTCTCCGGTGCCGGTGTGCGGGCCGCGGCCCAGGAGGCGCTGAACGGATCGGACGCGGACCTGCACCGGTTCGTGCTGTCCGGCTTCCAGGCCCCGCTGCAGGAGGACCGGCGTGTAGCGGCCCTCACCGCCGTCAGCACCGGCGGGCTCGCCGTCCAGGACGCGGCACAGGCCGCGCTCAGGGACGGGTCGGCCAAGGCACTGACGGACTTCCTCGGCGCGGGCTTGGCGCAGGCCCAGGAGGAGGACGACCGGGTCCAGGTCGTGAAGACCCTGGCGACCGGTGGTCCGGAGGTCCGGAAGCTCGCGCAGCGGGCGCTGAACGGCACGGCCGAGGACATCACGGACTTCCTGGAGACCGGGCTCGACCTGGCCCGCGCGCGGGACCAGGAGACGTTGACGATCGGTCAGCTCGTCGATGTGGCTTCGCAGGCCGGAAAACGGGCCAAGGCGGAGACCGAGGCCGCGAAGGAGGCGTCCGCGCGGGCCGAGGACGCCTCGCGGCTGGCGAAGGAGGCCGCGCAGCGGGCGGCGGCTGAGACCGCCGCCGCCAAGGACGACCTCCTGCGCGCGGGACAGGCCGCGAACCGTGCGGCCCAGGCGGCGGAGGGCGCGGCCAACGCCGCGCGGACCGCGATCCAGGCCGCCAACACGGCGGTCTCCGCGGCCCGTACGGCCGCGAACGCGGCCCGCGCCGCCGCCAGTGCCGCAGCCGCGGCCGGGCAGGCCGCCGCACGGGCCTACCAGGCCGCATCGGCGGCCCGGCAGAACGCCGGCGAAGCACAGGCCGCGAGGAACGCGGCGCAGGCCGCCCGTGACGCGGCGGCCGGTGCCCGCACCGCGGCGGCGGCGGCGTCGAGCGCGGCCGAGTCGAGCGCGGAGGCCGGGCGTTCCGCGTCCGCTGCCGCCCGGGCCGGCAAGAACGCGGCGGACGCGGCCGACGCGGCGGCTTCGGCCAGCGGCTCGGCCGGTCAGGCCACCGAGCAGTCCCGCCGGGCGGCGGCCGCCGCCGCGACCGCGCGCAGTGCGTCCGCGTCGGCCTCCGAGGCGGCCGGCCGGGCCGATTCGCTGGCCTCCCAGGCTGCTTCGGCCGCCCGTGACGCGAACCGGGCCGCCAACAGCGCCGCCACCCACGCCGAGAACGCCGCGAACGCGGCGGACGAGGCCGCGAACCAGGCGGGCAACGCCCAGGACTGGGCGAACAAGGCGACCGAGCACGCCAACGCCGCGCTCGCGGCCGCCAAGACGGCCACCGACGCGGTGACGCTGGCACAGAACGTCGAGCGGCTCGCCCGCGAGAGCGAGGCCGCGCAGCTCGCGGCCGACACCAAGGTCGGGGTCGCGGAGGCGTCCGAGCTACGGAAGGCGGAACAGCAGGAGGCGGCGCGACAGCAGACCGCGACGACCCAGGCGGCGGCCACCGACGAGGCCACCAGGCAGCTGATCACCAAGGCCGCCGATCCCGCCACCGCCACCGGGGCCGCGGCCGACGCCGGCCGGAAGGCCGCCGTCAACCTGCTCTCCAGCAGCGGTGCGTGGACCAGCCGTGCCGCCCAGACCGCACTCGCCGGCACCGACGGGGACGTGGTCGACTGGGCCACGTCGGCCTACCCGGAGGCCCTGCGGCAGGACGACCGGGAGAAGGTCCTCCTCCTCGCCACCATCAGCGGTCCGGCCCTGGCGCAGGCCGCGCAGCAGACGCTGGCCGCCGGGGACCCGGCGAAGGTCCAGGCCTTCCTCACCCAGGACGTCCACACCGTCCAGACCGAGGAGAGCCGGGTCCAGATCCTCAAACTGATGAACAACGGGGGCAGGGCCGTCAGGGACGCCGGGAACGCGGCGCTCAACGACAGGTCGCCCAAGGCCCTGACGGACTTCCTGGCCGTCGGCTACTGGCAGGCCCTGGCCGAGGACAACCAGGTGTCGACGCTCACCATCATGGGCCAGGGCGGCCCCACCGTGGCGGCCGTCGCCCAGGTCGTGATGTCCGGGACGACGTGGATGCAGAACGACTTCGTCGCCCAGGCCCAGTACCGGGCGGCGCAGCGCGACCAGGACACCGCCACCCACGTGGCGGCCGTCCGCGCGCTGATCGCGGGTGCCGCCCAGGTCGCGGCGCTGGCCAACCAGAACGCGGCCGAGGCGTCCGTGGTCGCGGCCCGGGCGCGCTCGGCCGCCGCGGAGGCCGGCCAGTGGGCCGACCAGGCGCGTGCGTCGGCCGCGGAGGCCAAGGGCTATTCCGACGAGGCGCGGAACAGGTCCAGGGAGGCCGACGCCTCCGCCGCCGCGGCGGCGTCCTCCGCCCAGCAGGCCAAGAACGCCTCGGCCACCGCGAAGCTGGCGTCCCGCCAGGCCAACTACTCGGCGAACCAGGCCGCGGCGTCGGCGCACAGCGCGGTCGCCTCGGCCGCCGGCGCGCACGCGTCGGCGACCAGCGCCCGGGACGCGGCGCTGGCGGCCGGAAAGAGTGCGGGAGAGGCCGCGGCCGCCGCGACCGACGCTCAGCGGATCTCGGTCCAGAAGCGCAACGAGGAGGTGGCTGCGGCCGCGGCCGCAGCGGCGGAGCAGGCCCGGCAGAACGCCGCGAACAGCGTCAACCCGGCCGACAACCCGGGCAACGACACCGTCAAGCCGCTCCCCGGCGGCATCTCCAACCCCGGCGACCCCGGATCGGGCACCGACCTCAAGGAGTTGGCCCGCAAGTACTCCCAGTTGAGCGGCGACGTGAGCACCTGGTTGGGGGGCGGGGCCGCGGCCGCGCTGCTCATCCCGGGGCCCGCCGGCCTGTTCGTCTCGGGGTTCCTCGGCGGGGCTTCGCTGGCCACCGGCGGGGTGAGCGTCCTGCTGTCCGGGCTGGGGAACGGGTGGACCAGCAGGCAGTTCCAGGCCGACCTCGGCATGTTCGCGTTCAACCTCGCCCTCGCCGGCCAGGGCGCAGCGGTCAAGAAGCTCACCGCCGAGGCGCCGATCCTGGTGCAGAAGGGAGGGCAGGCCGTCATCAACACGGGCTCGGCCGTCGTCAACTTCGTCAACTCGAAGCCCTGGCGGCGCGTCAGGTGGCCGTAAGCCCCGGGCACCGTCCGGGCCGGAGGCGGGTTCGCGTCCACGCAGGAGGACCGGGCGTGGCCCCTCCCGTCACCTGACCTGACGGGTCTCGAAGCCCTCGCAAACCCTCGCAAGCCCTCGGAGGCCCTCGCAAACCCTCGGAGGCCCTCGGACCGGCACCGGCGCTGCCACGGCGGCAGCGCCGGTGCCGGCGGTGTTCGGGGACCGGCGGTGTTCGGGGACCGGCGGTGTTCGGGGACCGGCAGCGCCGGTGCCGGCGGTGTACGGACCGGCTCAGCCGGGGAAGCGGGTCGCCGTGATCCCGCCGTCCACGGGGAGCGTCACCCCGGTGACGTACGAGGACCGGTCGCTGAGCAGCCAGGCCGCGGCCTGCGCGACCTCGGTGGCGCTCGCCGGCCGACCGAGCGGAGTGAAGCGCGCGACGGCCTCGCCGAAGGCCGGCCCGGCCGCGAACAGCGGTTCGGCGGACGGCGTCCGGACCACCCCGGGCGCGATCGCATTGGTCCTGATGCCGTGCCGGGCGTAGTCGGTGGTGGCCGCCTTCACCAGACCGGCGAGACCGTGCTTGGCCGCCTGCTGGGTGCCGTCCCCGAAGCCGCCCACCAGCCCGCCGACCCCGCTGCACAGCACGATCGCACCGCCCCGCCCGCCCGCGAGCATCGCCCGGAGCTGGGCCCGCAGACAGAGCCACGTGCCACGGAGGTTGACGGCGTGGACGGCGTCCCAGTCCTCCTCGGTCCGCTCGGCGAGCGGAGCGGGCAGGGGGCCCGAGCCGGCGTTGTCGAAGGCGGCGTCGAGCCGGCCGAAGGAGTCCAGCGCGACCTGCACCGTCCGCTCGGCCCCTTCGGCCGTGGAGATGTCCGCGGCGACGGCCACCGCCCGGGCGCCGCGCGCCCGCAGCCGGGCCGCCAGCGCCTCGACCTCGGGCCCGGTGCGGGCGGCCAGGACGAGCAACGCGCCCTCCGCCGCGAACAGTTCGGCGGCGGCCGCGCCGATGCCCCGGCCTGCGCCGGTGATGATCGTGACCTTCCGGTCGAGAAGTCCCATGCCGTCAGCGTCCCCCGACGGGACGGGCGGCGGCAGCGGCCGGACGGTCCGGGGCCCGGGAGCCGGGGCCCGGGAGCCGGGGTCTGCCGGGTCCTGGCTACGACTGCCGGGCTGTGGCAGCGTGGGGGCATGCCCGACACCCCGTTCAGCGCGTTCCTGCGGGCCCGCCGCCAGGGCCTGGATCCCGCCGACGCCGGCCTGCCGGTCGGGCCCCGCCGCCGTACGCCTGGCCTGCGCCGGGAGGAGGTCGCCGTCCGCGCGGGCATCTCGGCCGACTACTACGCCAGGCTGGAACAGGGCCGCCAACGGCTGCCGACCGGCCCCGTGCTGGACGGCATCGCCGCGGCCCTGCTGCTGACCGACCCCGAACGGGCCTACCTGCACCGGCTGGCCCACCGGCGGCCCGTGCCGACGGGCGCCGCCACGGACGGCCCGGCGCCCGTCGACGCGACCGCCCTGGCCCTGCTCGCCTCCCTCGACCGCTCGCCCGCCTTCGTCACCGGCCCCCGGTTCGACCTGCTCGCCTGGAACCCGTACGCCGCCGCGCTGATGGCGGATCCGGCGTCCCGGCCCGCCCTGGAGCGCAACCTGCTCTGGCAGGTGTTCTGCTGCCCGCACGGCGCCGCCCAGCGGGCCAACCACGCACCCGCCGGCTCCATCGGCGCGGACCTGGTCGCCGGGCTGCGCGCCCAGCACGCGGACCGCCCGGACGACCACGAGCTGACCGTCCTGGTCGCCCGACTCACCGCCCGCAGCCCGCAGTTCGCCGCCCTCTGGGCCCGCCACCGGGCCGCCCCGCCCCGCCAAGGGCGCCTCGCACTCCGGCACCCCGCCCTGGACACCGGCGTCCTCGACTACACCGTCCTCGGCCTCCCCGCGAGCGGCCACCACCTCTTCGTCTACCTCCCGCCCGACGGCCGCCGCGCCCCGGACCCCTTCCGCCGCCTCGCCCCCGCGACAGCCCGCCGGGAAGCGGCCGGCCCCGTACGCGCGGGCGGCCGGACCGTCCCCGCAGGGGCGGGCGGACCCGTAGGGGCGGGCGCGTCCGCAGGCCCGGCCGCCGTCGAGCCGGTCGTCCGTGCGTTCGCGGCCGGTGCGCCGAAAGAGCCGGAGAGGCACGCCCCAGGACGCCGGGCACAACCGCGAGGCGTCGAGTCACGTTGACGCCGTAGGCCACCCGGACGGGCCCCGGGCCTCGCCGACCGGCCGGAACCTGGAACGAGGTGGTGCCGCCCACCGTGCGGTCGCCGCTGCCCCGCCCGAGGTGATGCCGACCGCGAGGGCGTCGGCGTACAGGGGGCAGCGGCCGAGGCGGCGAGCCGCACCCGCGGTCCGCGGGTGCGGCGAAGGGCGAGGTTCATGCGGGCCGGTGGCGGCGTTCAGCTCGGCCGTCGAGCACCCCGGCCCCAGCCCGTCAGCCCGTCAGGCCGTCAGGCCCCGTCAGGCCGTCACCCGGAGGTTGGCCAGGAGGGTGGTCCCGTCGGTCGAGGTGGCGAGGACGCGGCCGGAGCGGTGCCAGTAGGTGACCGCCTCGGCGTGCCGGCGGACGCCGATCCGGGGCGGGCCGGCGGCCGGGACGAGCGCGGTGAGGGCGGGGGTCGAGGCCCGGCCGGTGCCGGCGTGGAGGCGCAGGCCGGAGCCGTCGGGCAGCGGGACGGTGAGGGCCCAGTGGTCGCCGTCGGTGGCGGGGGCGTCCGGGGCGGCGCCGGTGACGGACAGGCTCGCGGCCGGCAGGTCGGACGTCCAACGGAGGGTGGTGGCCTCCGAGTCCTCGCCGGTCGGCGCCGAGGCGGTGAGCAGGCTGCCTGCGGCGAGGGCGGCGGGTTCGAGGTGCGGCTCGGCGAGGGCCTCGTCCACCCGCAGACGGGCGCGCAGTTCCCAGCCGGGCAGGTCCCAGCGCCAGACCTCGGTGAGCGGGGAGCCGTCGGACAGCGCGGAGCGTACGACGACCGCGCAGCCGCCGGGCGTGCGGGTGATACGGCCCACCAGCTGCTGTCCGTCGCCGAGTTCGCGCCAGACGGCGGACGGTCGGGAGGCCAGCGTGTCGAGCACCACGATGCCGTCCGCGTCCTCGGCGATGAGGTGCCGGCCGTCGAAGGAGGACGCGAACTGCCGGGCGCGCAGGGTGGTCCAGGGGCGGACGGTTCGGGTGGCGAGGTCGAGGCGGGCGACCTCCCGGAGGTCGCCGTAGTCGGCGACCAGCAGCGCGACGGCGCCGTGGTCCGCGAGGACCAGCCGGTCGGCGGGCGTGTCCCAGCTCGCGCGGGTGCGGCCGTCGGGACCGATCAGCCGCACGCCCGCCTGGCCGCAGGCGACCAGCAGCAGGCCGGAGGCCAGCAGCGCCGCGTCCAGGACGGGGAGGGTGCCGGGCCGCTCGGCGGCGGTGTACGCGGGGGCGGCGCCCACCCGGCGCGGGACGGTTCGCGGGCGGGCGAGGTCCTCGGCCACCAACGGGTCGGCCCGGCGCAGCAGTCGGTCGAGGGCGGCGGCCGCGGCGTGGACGCCCGGGCCGGCGTCCGACGCGCCGGTCGCGCTGTCGCGGACGGACGCCAGGGCGGCGGCGGTGGCGAGTTCGCGGTCGGCGGCCGGATCGGCGGCGGGCACGTCGGCCAGGGTGGCGACGAGTGCGGCCCGGCCGGTGGTGCGCGGGTCGCCCTCGCTGTCGAGGACGGCGCGGGCGAGCCCCCGGGTGGACTCCCCGGCGCCGAGCGCCAGCAGGTGGGGCAGCGCCCGGCCCCGGTCGGGCCCGCCGAGCGCGACCGCGTCGCGCAGGTCGGCGGCGACCGTCGGGCGCAGCGCCGGGTCCGGCCAGGCCGCCTCGACGGCGCCGAGGCGGTCGCCGGCGGCGCGGCGGTGTTCCGCCCAGGCGGCGCGGAGTTCGCGGGCGGCCGACGGGTCGGTGGCGGCGAGGCGGACGACGGCGGCGGCGAAGGCGGACCGGCGGTGGGCGGTGCGGACGGCGCGTTCGCGCTCCCCGGCCCGCCACCAGAGGCGGACCACCAGTTCGGCGGCCAGGTCGCGCCCTTCGGCGAGTTCGGCGGCCTGGGCGGACCGGTCGTGCCGGTCGAGCAGGGCGACGGCCTCGGCGGGCGCGTCGAGCAGGTCGGCGAGGACGAACGCGGCCTCGTCGATCCGCCCGGCCTGCTCCAGCCCGTCGGCGGCGCGCCGGTAGAGGGCGGTGAGGTGCCCGTGCGCGTTGGGGCCGAGGAACGGTGAGGCCACGGCCCGGGCGCCGCTCCTCGGCGTGGCCCGCAGTGCTCCGGTGAAGCGGTTGGGGAGGCCGAGGGAGAGCCAGGGCCGCGCGGCGTCGGCGGGGCCGCTGCCGGTGAGCGGCAGGGCGTCGCGCAGGGCGTCGTCCCAGCGGCGCTGCTCGAAGGCCCGGGTGAGCTCGTGCAGGTAGCGGAGGTGGCGGCGGTGGAGCGCCCCGACGGCCGGGGTCCGCAGGGCGAGCCGGGCGAGCAGGTGGCGCAGGACGGGTCGGCGCCGGCGGGCGACCCGGCCGGCGTCGGGGGTGGCGGTTGCCGTGGTCGCCCCGGTGGCGGAGTCCCCGCCCGCCGCGCCGCGGCGGCCGCGGTGGCCCCGGTCGCCGCGGATCAGGTGGTAGGCGACCGTCACGAAGAACCAGAAGGCGAACAGTCCGACGAGTCGTGGACCCTGGTCCACGAACAGGTGGGCGTGGTCGGAGAACAGGACCAGCCAGCCGACGCCCACCAGGACGACGAGGGTGACCAGGTACGGGAGCCGACCGGAGAGCCCGGCCGGACCGGCGGACTCGGGCCCCCTGCGCGGCCGCCATCCGGACCGCCATCCGAATCGCCGTCCGGACCGGGCACCGGACCGCCCGCCGGACCGACTGTCGCGGCGCTCGTCGTCGGTCAGCCGGCGGGCCCGTTGGGACACCGGCCGGATGCCCGCCGCCGCCCGCAGGTTCGGACGCGGGCGCGGCGGCAGCTCCAGCAAGGGAACGGCTTCCGGAGCGGCGGTGACACCCACCGGGCGGGGGCGGTGCAGGGTGAGGCCGGCCGGGGAGAGCCAGCCGGACGGGTCCAGGACGGCCAGTCCGGCGATCGGGCGGGCGACCGTCAGGCCGGCCTCGACGAGCGCGAGCCGGCCCGGACCGGCCGCGCTCGCGTCCGCCCCGAGCCCGGCCAGCGCGCCGCCGCCCGCTGCCAGGAGCGGCAGCCCGGGGGCCCGGTCGACGCGGGTGGCGACCGGTTCGGACAGGGTCAACAGCCAGCGCCCGTCCGGTAGTTCGCGCAGTTCCGCGCCGTCCTGCCAATGCGTCAGGACACGGTCGGCGGCCTCCGCGGGACCGATCACGGGCACGTCGAGGACGAAGCCGGCGGCGGTGACGGTGGCGCGGAGGAAACCGGCCGGGCTGGCGCTCACTGGGCACTCCCGAGAAGATGGCGGATCCGGCCGGTGACGGCGTCGCCGATCACGACCCGGCCGGCGGCCGTCTCGGCGGCGATCAGCGGCATGGTGGGGTGCAGGGCGGGCTGGGCGGCCCCGCCGGAGAACCGGCTCAGCGTGCGGACGCCGTCGACGTGGATCGCGCGCACCGTGCGCGCGCCCGGCGACCAGGTGATGAGCACGGGCTCGCGGCGGTCGTGGACCAGGCCGAGCACCTCGGCCTTCTCCCGGAAGGAGAGCCGCCGCTCCTCGCCCAGCCGCGTCCACACCGTCCAGGCCTTCCCGTCCTCGGACCAGGCGACGGTGCCGCCCGCGTGCAGCAGATGCCGGGCCCTGACGGCCTCTGGCTGCAACCCCCGGTCGAAGAGCCTCGGTTCGCGGAACCGGTTGAAGCGGCTCGGGCCCTCGGTGCCCCGGCCGACCGGCCCGTCGTCGGTGACGGTGCCGTCCGCCGCGACCCGCCGCCAGCGGCCGGCGACCGGCAGGAGCAGGTCGCCGCCCGCGCGCAGCAGCGGCAGGACCGGCCGGGTCAGCAGCCGTGCCAGCTCGGCCTCGTCGAGTCCGAGCTCCGCCGGGTCGGCGCAGTAGTCGCCGGGCGCGCCGAACGGACGGCCGCTGACGTAGGGGATCAGGCTGCCCAGGCGGAACTGGAGGGCGAGCAGCCGCCGGCCGACGCGCCCGGCGGCGACCACCGGACCGTGCAGATGGTGCCGCTTCGGCCGGAGGACGGTGGGGTGCAGGTGGTCGGTGTCCGGCAGCCTGACGGCCAGCAGGGTGTTCGTGCGGGCGCCCCGGGCGAGCAGGGTGCGCGACTCGGTGGTGAAGGCGAGCAGCGCTCCCCCGGTCCCACCGCCGTCCCCGGCCGACGCGGCGGGCGGCGGGGCGGCGGTCGGGCCGGTGCGGCGGAACTCCGCGCCGCGCAGCGCCCGGACGGCTATCTCGGTGGCGGGCAGCGGCAGTTCGACCTGCGACCGGTCGATTCGGACGGTGACGTGGGTCGCGCCGTCCGCGCCCCAGCGGGCCGTCTCGCTCGTCAGCACCCTGGGGAGGACGGGGAGCCGGTCGGCGAGCCGGGGCGAGGTGAGCAGCCAGGCGTGGTCGGCGGCGTCGAGCGAGTGCCGGGCACGGTCCACGTCCCCGGGGGTCGGGTCGGCGGTCCGGCGCGCCTTCAACCAGGCGGGGAGCAGCTCGGCGAGGTCCCCCGCGAGCCAGCGGTCGGGCGTGGTGCCGAGCACGCCCACGACGAGTTCGCCGCCGCGCGCGGTGGCCCGCCGGTGCAGGACGAGCAGTGCGGCGAGCTGGACCAGCCGGGCGGCGCCGGCCTGGGCGGGCCCGGTGTCGACCAGCGCGACGGTCCGGCCCCGGCTGACCGGGGTGCGGAACTCGGGTGCGATGTAGAGGAGTTCGCGGTCCACGAAGCGGCGCAGGAACTCGTCGGGGTGCTCCTCGGCGAGCAGCCACTCGGCGGGCAGCAGCTGGTCCGGGCGGCCGGTCCGGCCGAGCCCGCCGAGTCCGTCCGGGCTGCCCGACGCGTCGGCGACCGGCTCCCGCTCCCCCACCAAGGCGTCGAGGTGGCGCAGCAACGGTCCCAGCGCGAGGGCGAGTTCGGGCGAGAGCGCGTCCAGCGCGCCCGCCCACGGGGCCAGCCCGACGGGCATCCGCGCGGCGGTCACCGGGCGGCGCTCCGGGTGTGCGGGCCCAGAGCCTCCAGCGCCTCGGGGTCGGTCGCGGGCGCGGGCGGGGCGGCGACGAGGGCGTGGCCGGGGGTGAGCACGCAGAGCTGCCCGGGTCCGGCGCCGAGGACAGTGCGCCAGAGCGGGGCGGCGGGGACGGGACGGGCGGTGGTCGGGACGAGCAGACCGGCTTCGTGGCCGAGGTAGCCGGCCCCGTCGGCCCACGGGAGGTCGGTCTCGTCACCGAGGACGAGCAGCACGGTGTCGTCGGCGAGCACGCCGAGCCGGGCTCCGGCGGCGATCCGGTCCCGGGCGGCGGCGGCCAGGGCGGGGACGGCGTCGCCGACGGCGAGCACGGCGGCGGCCGGCAGCGGCGGTTCGCGGCGCTCCCAGCCCAGCGGCACGGCGGGCGGCGCCCCGGGCGCAGGGGTGGACCCGGGCGCGGCGGGAACCCCCGGTACAGCGGGAACGCCGCTGGGCGCAGCAGGAGCGCCGGGTGCGGCGGCGGGTGGCACGGCGGTCACGAGGGTGCGACCGCCGTGACCAGTTCGGCCCGTATGCCGGCCAGGGCGGCGGGCAGGTCCGCGGTCGCGAACCCGGCGTCGATCTCCCGCAGGGCGGCCTCCAGCCGGAGCCGCGAGTCGCGGCCCCCGGGCAGCTCGCGGTGGGCGGCGAGCAGGGCGGCGCCGGTGCGGGCGAGCCGCTCGGCGCGGGCGGCGGAGCTGCGCGACAGCTCCTCGGCGGCGTGCGCGAGGCTCTGGTTGGCGGCCTTCTCGATGAGGTCGCCGAGGGTGTCGCGGGCGAGTGCCTGGGTGTCGGCGGTGGGGGCGATCAGCGGCAGCACCCACAGGTCGCGGGCGGAGGCGGTGGTCCGGCCGTCCAGCACGGCGGCGGCCGCGACCAGCCGCTGCGAGCGGACGGCCCGCCGGTCACCGACCGGCACTCCGGCGGCGCGCAGCCGGCGCAGCGCGGCGCCGAGCAGCGGGGTGACCTCGTCGAGGTCGCAGACGCGGGCGGCGGCGGCGAGCCGGTCGAGGGCGCCGAGCAGACCGGCGGACCGGACGGGCGCGGCGGCGGGCCTGCGCCCGGCCTCCAGCAGTTCCTCCAGCCGGGCGTCGGCGACCGGCTCGACGAACACCCGGGCGAGGAAGCGGTCGGCGAAGGCGGCGAGCGCGGGGTCGTCCGGCAGGTGGTTGGCCGCGCCGACGCACACTCGCAGCGGGCTGGCGAGGACGGTGCCGCCGCGCCGGAAGACCCGCTCGTTGAGCAGGCCGAGCAGGGTGTTGAGGACGGCGGTGGAGCCGAGGAACACCTCGTCGAGGAAGGCGATGTCGGCCTCGGGCAGCATGCCCGCGGTCTCGAACTCGACCCGGCCCTCGCGCAGGCTGCGCAGGTCGACGGGGCCGAACAACTCGTTGGGTTCGGTGAACCGGCCGAGCAGGTACTCGAAGTAGCGGCCGCCGAGTTGCGCGGCGACCCGGCGGACCGCCTCGGACTTGGCGGTGCCGGGCGGGCCGACGACCAGCAGGTGCTCGCCCGCGACCGCGCAGAGCGCCACGACCTCGGCGACCGTCTCACGGTCGACCATGCCCTGGCCGGCGGCGGCCACGGCGGCGGCGATCAGCTCGGCGTCCGGGCCGAGCGCCGCAGCGGAGCCGTCCGACCGGTCCGACACACGGTCGGACGCCGGGCCGGACGCCGGAGCGGGTGCCGGGTCGGACGCGCGGTCAGGTCCGGACTCGGCCGGGCGGGCGGCGGGCGGGGTGCTGGTGTCGGTCACGAGCACCGGAGTCTACGGGGGCCGCACCGATGGCGACCAGCGGGTTTCCGCCGGCCCGGGTCGGGCGCCGCGGCGGACCCGGCGACGGCGGGCCGCACGACGGCCGGCTGCGGGGCGACGGGCTGCGGGACCAGGGGCGCCACCGCGGGCGCGGCAGAGGGCGCGGGCGCGGTGAACCAGTAGCGCCTGCTCTCGAAGGGGTACGTCGGCAGCGCGGCCCGCGCCGCCGGTCACCGGTTCCCCGCGAGCGCTGCCCACCCCATGCCCTCGAAGCGGGAGACCGTCTTCGACCCCGTCTACCTCGTCCAGGCCAACTCGGGCCTCGGGCGACGTTCGAGGTCTACGCGGGCTGGGACTACGCGCTCCTGACGAACCAGCCGGGCAACGGCACCGCGCTGGTCTTCACCCTGCACGCCGACGACCTCACCTACAGCATCGAGTCGACGTCCGCCAACTGGGGCGAGTACCGCACCTGGTGCCTCTACGGAGCCGACATCAGGCTGGAGAAGAGCAGCTGCGGCACCCGCTGGCAGATCGAGGACCTGGGCGGCGACGAGTTCTACCTCAAGGTGGCGGGGACGAGGAAGAGGGTCAAGACCAGCAAGCTGCAGGACCGCAAGCGGTGGCTGGCCGCCGAGGAGGAGATCTTCATCGTCAACGAGGAGTTCGTCAGGTTCAAGCTCGTCCACCCCTGACCTCTGGACCCGGATGGCGTCGGAGCCGATCGACAGCACCTCCGCCATCCGGTCGCCTCACCGCCGGGCCACTCGCAGGTGACGCGGTCGAGGGTGTCCAGCAGGACCAGGAGGTGGAAGCCTTCGGCGTGGGGGTCGGACTCCGGGGTCAGGGTGTGGAAGCCGATGCTGCGGGCGGCGGCGTTATGTGGTCTTTCAGTTCTGTCCGTTGTCCGCCCTGCAGGTACTCGGCCCTGTTCTCCCGAAGCTACGGCGACGGCCGAGCGGGTCGCGCTCCACGGGCTGCGCGGGCACTGCAACAGGCCCCATCACCGGGTACTGCACCACGGAGCCGGACGGGCGACTCGGCCTGCACGCCATGGTGCTCTCCCACGACGGCTCGAAATGCGTCCTACGCCCGACTGTGGAGCGAGAGGCGGAACGACCCGGGTGCTCTCGGGTCCCGGGTCGCCGCCGAGCTGCTGCGTCGGGGTGCCCGCGACATCATCGACGGCATCCCGCCCTGCCCCTCCCCGGCACACCACGGCGCCCCCGCCCTCATCAGGGCAGGGGCGCCGCCTATGCGTACGCGCACGGTTCAGGCGTCCACGACGCCGTCAGGCTTCGGCCACTCCGGGATCATCCGGGATCAGGGGTTGGCCTGCCGGACCCACTTCTGGCTGTTGCCGCCGTTGCAGGTCTGCTGGACGAGCAGGCTGCCGCTGCCGGTCGCGCCGCCCGCGACGTCGATGCACAGGCCCGAGTCCGCAGCGCGAAGGGTGCCGTCGGGGTAGAGCCGCCACTGCTGGTTGGTGTTGTGGGAGCCGCATCCCCAGACGGTCACCTTGCCGCCCGGAGTGCTCTCGCCGTTGTTGTCCAGGCACACGTCGTAGCCGAGGGGGTCCGTCGCTTCCAAGCGCAGGAAGCCCTGGATCACGCCCTGGGGGCTGAGGGGGGTGGTGGGCACCGGGGAGGTGGACACGCTCGGGGAATTGGGCAGGAACCTCCAGATCTGCTTTCCGGTTCCGTCACAGGCCACGATGTTCGTCTGCGTGCCCCAGGGGTCCTGGCCGGGCGAGTTCAGGCAGAGACCGGAGGCCGAGCCCTTGATGGGGCTGGCACTGGTGAAGCCGCGCACGACGTGCTGGCCCGACCCCGAGGGCGTGCTGGCGAAATTGGACTGTCCCGCGCAGCTGCCGTACTCGTGGACGTTGTTGACCACGCCGGACAGGCCGCCCGCGTCCGTGCTGCTGGGGCCGCCGAAGTAGGCGTCGGACACCGTGTTCTGAGCACAGGTGCCGGCGGCGTTGTAGTAGACGTACTCGACGAACCCGTCGCCCGAGGAGGTGAGCAGACCGCTCGGCACCGTCCAGCTGCCGATGTGGACCACGGGCTGCTGGGGGTTGGCGGAGTCGTACACGTCGCCGGTCCAGGTGTTGCTGGTGGACGTGTTCGCGGTCCGCTTCACCGTGAGGTTGTAGGTGTGGCCGTATACGGCGTCGAAGAGGACGGAGCACGACTGGCCGGCGTCGCCGTCGGCGCCCGGTCGGCAGTTGGGGTCGTTGCTGGAGGTGTCGCCGGGGGTGCCGGCGCCGCCGGAGGCGAACACCGAGAAGATGGCACGGAACTGCTGGGTGTTGCCGCTGGTCGGCTGGGGCTGCAGGCCCGTATAGCCGATCTTGCCGTTGGCGACGCCGAACTGCTGGGCGTAGTAGAGGCCGGTCTGCTCGCTCGCCGGGTTGATCGCCATCGGGAAGGTGATGTTGGTCAGACGCCCTGCGGGAGCGTTCGGGACCGACCAGCCGAGGGATACGTTGCCACCGAGGCCGAAGTCGACAGCCGACGCCGGCGTCGGGGCGAGCAGCAAGAGCGCCGCGGCCGCCACTGCGGCGCCGCAGCGCCGCAGTGTCGAGGGGAGGGACATGCGAGTTCCTTCCTGCCGCCCGTGCGCGAGAGGCCGTCAGCGGCATGACTGGAGGTGCTGGTGCGAACTGGCGGGAGAAGCGCTTCGCGCAGAGCGATGACGCGAACCGGAGCTTCCAAGGCCCGTACACACCACGATGCGATGCACACAGTACCCAAACAGTCACCACCAGTAATGGTTCGCTTCTTCAAATCAGCCACCTCCCAGCCTTAAATGACGGAAATGCCCACTATGACCGCCATCAAGGAGAGAGATGCGATAAGGCGGGCAACCGCGACACCCGTACAGCCTGACGGCCGGGTCCGGTTCGGGGCGGCCGGTGGTCGGCCGGTCGGGACTCGCCGCTTCCCTGAGATCGGTCGGCCGGGGCGAGCGTGCCGACGCTATGGTCTGACCGCGTCGAAAGATGAGTGGTCGGCAACGGGCGAGGAGACTGCGGTGCGGCGCCGCCCGGGTGGATGGCCGCACCGGGCCGGAGCACCAGGTGGCTACTTCGAGGTCGTGCGAGGTCTTCAGTTCTGTCCGGTGTCCGCGCTGTGGAGGCGGCGTTCGGTGAGGCTGGTCACCCCGCTCAGTGCCTGCAGCTCGTCCTCCGAGGCGGCCTTGTCCACGGTCAGCCGGCGGATCGCTTCGGCGTAAATACGGACCAGCTTGCGCAGGTCGCTGTTCTCCCGGCGAAGGCGGTCGACCTCATCGTCGGACCGGGCTCCGGTCTTCGGGGCCGTGGCCGGGCGGTGCCGCCCGGCGAGCTGGGATTTGAACCGCGCGATCGGTTGCGGGTAGTTCCGGTAGAAGGTCGTGTGAGGGACGCCAAGCCGCTTCTCGACGCCGGTGACAGTGGCGCGCCAGCCGCAAGCCTCGCTCTCGGCGAGTTCGGACTCCATCGCGGCCCGGACCTGCTCGTCGGTGGGCAGGTGGTGGCTCGCGGTGTCTCCGTCATGGTGTCCGGGCCGATGACGGCGGTCTCGGTGAGGCACTCGGCCAGCTCCTGCCGGCGGGTCTGGAGGCGGTGCCGGACGAACGGCGCCAGTTGGTCCGCGCGGGCGAGTTCCCGGTCGTGGGCTTCCAGGGCCGCTCGCAGGTGGTTGGTGTTCTCGGCGGACAAGGCGACGTAGCGGCACCGTAGGGGCCGGCAGTCCGGCAGTGACGGGCCGGCCCCGCCGTCGTCCCGGCGGCACAAGGCCCGGTCGGGATTGTGGACCCAGGTGACGTACCGGCCCGGGTGGATGTGGGGGTCGTGGCGGGTCATGTGACGCTGGAGCCGCTTGGCGTCGTTGATGACCTTGCCCTGGAACCGGACATGCCGCTCGACCTTCCACGAGAGCCTGACGAGTTGCCGTCCGGGCGGTGCCGATCGCAAGGGGCGCACCCGGGCGGCGCTTCTCATCCGCCCGCCTCCTCGGCACCGTCGTCCATTTCCGTACGGCTCCGACGGCCTTTCGTACGCAGATCGAGGGATGCTCACTGGACGCCAACTCGGTTGCGGTACGCACCTTGAGGACGGTTCGGCCGGTACCGGCAGGGAACATTCCGCCGGGGTCCCGCCGGGGCCCCGGCCCCGGACCCACGTGTACCGCGGGCAGAAAGGCATGAGCATGTGGCATCCCAGGAAGACCCGGACCGGGCGCTTACGCAGTCGCTCGGTGCTGGTCGTCGCGATCGTGCTGGCGCTGGGCGCCGGACCGGTGGGCGCGTCGGCGGCTCCGTCGCCGCAACGGCCCGGCGCGGCGGGCGGGACGGCCGGCCGGGCGGCGCAGGGGGTGCAGGCGCCCTTGATCGACTCCGTGCAGCCGTACGCCAGTGGCACGGTGAGGGTGACCGTCACTCCCGGGGACACCGCCCAGGAGGCCGTGGCCGCCGTCGAGGTGTCCGCCTACGCGCTGGACGGCGACGGCAACGCGACCGGCGCACCGGTGGCCACCGGCAGGGTGCAGAACCCGGACCGGGCCAACCCGCCGGTGGTCGAGGTCAGCGGTCTGACGAACGACGTCAGCTACGCGTTCAAGGCCGTCGAGACCACCGCCGGCGGTGTTCTCTCCCCCGCCTCCCCCGCCTTCATCGGCGGCCCGGATACCCCTCGGGCACCGCTGGCCCCCACCCTGGCCGCCATGCTGGGGCGGGACAGCGGGCTGCTCGTCGCCTGGAACCCCGCCCACCCCAACGGCTCGCCGGTGACCTCCTACACCCTCACCGCGACCCCGAACGGCCCGGGCGCCGCCGTGACCGCGACCGTGGCGGGCGACGTGCTGAGCACCACCGTCACCGGGCTGGTCAACGGCAAGTACTACTCGGTCGCCATCACCGCGACCAACGCCGCCGGGACCGGGGCAGCCGGTCTCTCGGACAGTCAGACCGTCGGCGCCGAGCCCAACGGCACCGTCAGCGCCAAGCCCGCCTACGCCTCCAGCGCCCCGCAGGACGTGTCCGCCGGACCGCCGCCGGCCGGCGCGGACGGCAGCCAGCCCGATCCGGCCTCGCTGAAGGTGAGCTGGGACGCGCCGCTGGACGACGGCGGCAGCGCGATCGCGAGCTACACCGTCAACGCGACCGCGCCCGGCCGGCCGGCTGTCGCCGTGACCGTGCCGGCCACGGCGACGCAGGCGACGCTGACCTCGCTGGCGCCGGGTGTCGACTACGCGGTCACCGTCACCGGCACCCAGCAGAACGGGAACGCCGGCGCCACCAGCAGCGCGGTCAAGGCCGCGTCCGCCCCGGCCCTGCGGGACGGCACGGTGTTCCTGTCCGCCGCCTCGGTCTCGGCCGTCACCAAGGTCACCGGCTCCACCGTGGTGTTCACCGACCCGCCCGCGCAGGTGACCGGCCTGAAGGTCAAGGACATCATCGTCGTCGGGGAGAGCGCCAACCCGCTGATCCACAGCGGCCTGCTGCGCGTCGTGGACAGGATCAGCACCGACGGCGGCACGGTGACCCTCACCACCAGCCAGGCCGCGCTGCAACAGGCCTTCCGCTCGCTGGACTTCACCGCCAACGGCAGCGGGCTGACCTCCGGGGGCGCCGAGGGCCTGCGGATCCAGATGCACAACCCCGCCTTCCAGGCTTCGGTGGCGCCCCAGGCCTCGTCCAAGTCCGCGTCCCAGTCGGCGATCCCGCTGGTGAACAAGACCTTCACCCTCGACCTGGCCGAGAAGCTCAACAACGATCCCAAGATGAAGGAGCGGCTGGGCGACAACACCTCGGTCACCGCGAAGCTGACCGCGGCGCTGAGCCTGACCACCAACTGGGAGGCCAGCGCCGACTTCAAGGACGACCCCAACGCCGCCTGGTACGACCCCATCGGCAAGACCTTCACCTACGACTTCTCCGCGACGGCCACCGCGAAGGTCTCGATCGAGGGCGAGCTGGGCATCGCCTACAAGCACGAGACGCAGCGCGAGCCGCTGCTGACCCTCGCGCCGGCGAGCTGCCTGATCGTGTACGCGATCGCGTTCTGCCCCTCGCTGACGGTGTACACCCAGACCTCGATCGACGGGTCGATCAAGTTCTCGTTCTCGGCCTCCTACGAGCGGACCATGGGCGGCAAGGTCAGCCGTGACGCCACCGGGAAGACCCACAAGACGGACCTGACCAAGGACCCCGTCACCAAGTTCGACTACTCGCTGAACGCGGCGGCCAAGGTCTCCTTCGCGTTCCCCGTGTCGCTCAAGATCCTCATCTACGGGGTGGCCGGCCCGGAGCTGGACATCGCGCCCTCCATCGAGATCAACGCCGACACCTCCGCCAACCCATGGCTGACGGTGACGGCGCCGTTGAAGGTGTCGGTGTTCTTCCTCCTCAACTTCAAACTGACCACGTTCTCGTTCGGCGGGGTCGTCTACAACACGACCTTCGACCTGTTCAAGGCCGCCGGGCCGTTCCCGGGGCCGTCGCTGTCCAGCGGGCAGGCGCTCGCCGCGGGTGCGCGGAGCGCGCCTGCGGGCACGGACGCCGTTGCCGCGGCGACGGCCGCGCGGCAGTACTCCGTGACCTGGCCGGCGGGATGCGACCCCGCCCAGGCGGTCACCTGGTCCATGGCGCCCGGGTCGCTGGGCACCGTCGACCAGAGCGGCCTCTACCACCCGCCGCACCCGCGCCCCAGCGGGAACTACGTCGACCTGGTCACCGCCACCACCGCCGGTTCGGCCGGCTGCCCGGCCGCCACCGTCCGGGCGGCGGTCCACCACGGGGCGAGCATCCCGGGCGCCCCCAAGCACCCCGCGATCAGCCCGGACGGCTCGACCGTCAGCTGGACCGCCCCCGGGGACGGCGGCAGCGCCATCCAGGAGTACGTGGTCACCGTGGTGAACGACCCCGGCGACCCGGCCGGCGCCGAGACGGTGCTGGGAACCGTACCCGGCACGGCGACGTCATTGGCCGTCCCCGCCGACCGCATCCCGCAGATCGAGGCGGACGGCGCCCGGGTGCAGGTCACCGCGGTGAACAGCCGCGGGCAGGGATCCGCCTCCGCCCTGTCACCGGCCGCGCCGGCCACCAACCCCCTGCCCGTCCTGAAGCCCTCGTCGGGAACCGCGGGCGGCGGCACGCTCAACGTGACGCCCGACGTCGTGAACCTGGGCACGAGCGACGCCACCGACGTCCGGTACCAGCTCAGCTACCCCGACACCTTCTCCAACCCGACCGCCCCGGCCGCGTGCACCGTCGACACGGCTCAGCGGCTGCTCACCTGCGACACGGGTGCCATCCCCGCCGGCAGCCACAAGGTCACGCCGCTGATCTCGTTCACCCTCGGCCAACTGACCCCGGGCACCGGCTACCCGCTGACCCTGACCCGCCTGTCCGCCAGCCCCTACCCGAGCGATCCCCACAACGGCACGGCGACCCTCGTCTGCACCGCCGACACCTCGGGCCAGGTCGCCTGCGTCTGACAGTCCCGAGCAGCCGGGTCCCCGGCGCCGGACCGGACCTCCCCCAGGACGGTCCGGTCCGCCGTCGGCCCCGGCTGCTTCTGTCCGTCTGCGGGCACCACGGCCGCGGCCGCTCGCAGGGGTGTCGGGCCGACCGGCGGGCTCCGGCGAAAGGGGCGACCGACACCATCCGTTGACCTGCAACAAGCGGTGAGTCATGCTGCACCGGTTCCCCCCTTGCTCGAAGGTCACTTCCCTCGCCGCTGGTCAGAGCGCTGCCCTTGGCGACTTCGATGCGCTCCTGCATCCGGGAGAGACAACCGGAAGGCTCGTGGGGCTGCCGCCTCAAGGGCGGTGGTGCCCTGTGGCCCACCGCGGGCGTCGCCCGCATTCGCACGTGCGTCCTCAGCGAAGGTTGATCACCTCGCCACGGGGTACCCCTTGCCCGGCCGAGATCGACTGCGCGTTCACGGCCCGCCTCGGGAAGCCCGTGCGGATCTCTTCTGATCTCGATGTGTTCGGGAACCGCGGTCGGGGAAGTTCCTGGCGGGGCTGCGTCACGCGGAGCAGGAGCGGTGCTGCTTGCCGAGAAGGGGAGACAACGATGACGGATCGTCCGGGGTCGGAGCCCGCGACCAGGCCGGTGAATCTCGCACCGCTCGACGAGGCGCTCGCGCTGATCCGCGAGGCCGGGATCAAGGAGGCGCTGGGCGCAGTGGCCCCCGCCCTCGCTCCCGGGGAGCGCGTCGATGTCGCCCGGCACTGCGAACTCGCCCATGCGGCCGTACTGCTGAGTGCTCCGTCGGAACCGGTGCTGCGCGCGGCAGTGCGCTCGCGTGGGCTGGAGGTGGGCTCCTCCCGTCCGAGTACGGTGGTGCGGCGGCGCCTGGCCGACCGCTACGGACTGGCTCCGCAGGAGCTGGAGGTCAGCATACTGAGCGCCCCGGTGCCGGGGCCCGGTGGCCGGGCGCGGGAGGTCGAGATCTTCGCCCTGGTCGCGCCGGACGGGTCGCCCGCCCGGCGGGTGGCCGAGCGGGAGGCGGTCGAGCGCGGCGAGGAGCATCTGGCGCTGCGGGTGGTCCGGCCGGACCGCGTTGTCCTGAACGGTCTACGAGTGCTGCTGACCGGCGCGGGAGGGATGCGGCCGGACGGGGGTGGCTACAACGCACACGAGGACGGCACGGTGCTCTACTTCCGGGCCGGATCCGGAGGCGGACCGGCGCTGCGCCGCCGCCTGGAGCTGTATGCACGCGGCGCGCACCCGCAGGTGCTGGCGGCCCACCTGGAGGAGCCCGCCGTCGAACCGGAGCGTCGGCTCCTGGAGCTGATGACGGGCGCCTGGACCACCCAGTCGATCGCCGTGGCCGCCCGGCTCGGTCTGGCCGACCTGTTGCCCGCGCCTGCCGAACCGCCATCGTCGGTCGGGGAGTTGGCGGACCGGGCGGGTGCCGATCCGGACGGGCTCGGACGACTGCTGCGCCACCTGTCGGCCCTCGGGATCACCGCCCGCGACGATGGCGGCTATCGCCTGGGGCCGTTGGGCGCGTCGCTGCGCAGCGACGTCCCGCACAGCCTGCGGCCGCTGGCGCTGCTGTACGGCGCCCGTTCTACGACTCCTTCGCCGACCTGGATTACGCCGTGCGGACGGGCCGCGAGGCCTTCGCGCACCATTTCGGGCGCGGGCACTTCGAGCACTTCTCCGCCGATCCCGAGCTGTCCGTCCTGTTCGACCGGGCGATGGCGGCCAGCGCCGCGATGTTCGCACCGGTGGCCGAGGCGGTGGCGGCCTCGCGGGCCCGGGTGGTGGTGGACGTGGCGGGCGGCGACGGTGAGCTGCTGCGCGGTGTGCTGACCCGTGCCCCGGCGACGCGGGGGGTGCTGCTGGAACGGGAGGCGGTCGCCCGGGCCGCCCGCGCCCGGATGGCTGCCGCCGGCCTCGCCGACCGCTGCGAGGTGGTGTCCGGCGACTTCACCCGGACCGTGCCGGGCGGTGGGGACGTGTACGTGCTCTCGCGGGTCCTGCACGACTGGGACGACGATTTCTGCGCCGACCTGCTGGAGCGTTGCGCGCGGGCCATGCCCGCACACGCCGAACTCCTCGTGGTGGAAAGGCTCCTGCCGGAGGACGAGCGGCCTTCGCTCGCCGTTCCCTGGGACCTGCACATGCTGTGCAACGTCGGGGGCCGCGAGCGGACCCTCGGCCACTACGAGCAACTGCTGGCCACGGCGGGCCTGCGGGTGACGGAGGTCCGTCCCCTGCCGCTGGACGGCTACCTGCTGCGGGCCCGTCGGCCCGAACCGGTCGGTGCCCCGGCCGAACGTGAGGTGCGGGCATGAGCGTCACCACGGCCGACTACCTGGTCACCCCCGGGCCGGACGCGGCCTACCGGCACACCCTGCCCGGGCTGCTGGACCGCCGGGCCGCCGCCCTCGGTGCGGCGGTCGCCGCCATTGACGGGCGGCGCAGCCACAGCTGGGCCGACTGGCGGGCCGAGGCCGGCGCCCTGGCAGCCGGCCTCCAGGACCTCGGCATCGGCCCCGGCGACGTCGTGGCCGTCCAACTGCCCAACTGCTGGGAGTACCTGGTCACCCACGCGGCCGTCGCCGAACTCGGTGCCGTCCTGCTACCGCTGCACCTCGCGCTCGGTGCGCGGGAGTCGGCCGCCCTGCTCGACCGGGCGCGGGCCGCACTCCTCGTGGCTCCGACCGGCCAGGAGAGCGCCGGGGTCCGCCGGCTCGCCGTTGGACCGGGCGCCGGTTCCGCGCCGCACTTCGCGCAGCTGGTGGAACGGTTCAGCGGGCGCGGTCCCGAGCCGGTGGAGGTCACCCCGGACCTTCCGCTCGTCCTCATGCCGTCCTCCGGCACCACCTCGCGGCGGCCCAAGATCTGCCTGCACAGCCACGCCGGACTGCTTTCCAACGCCGAGGCGGTCGCCCGGGACGGTCAGGCGCAGGCCGCCGACGTGCTGGTCAGCGCCAGCGCGTTCACGCACCTGTTCGGCCTGCTCTCCGTCCACCTGGCCCTGGTCACCGGCGCCCGGCAGGTGCTGCTGGAGCGTTGGGACGCGGACGCGTTCGCCGCACTGGCGCGGGAGAGCGGGGCGAGCGTGCTGTTCGCCGTGCCCGCGCAACTGCGTGACCTGGTCCGGCAGGTCGAGCCCGGCGACCTGACCCTGCGGGAGGTGCGCACCGGCGGCGCAGCCGTGCCCGGCGAACTGGTCGCGCAGGTGGGCGAGGTGCTGAGCGCGCGGACGGTCGTCCAGTGGGGGATGTCCGAACTGGGCGCCGGCGCCTTCACCAGGCCGGACGATCCGCCCGAGGCGGTGGCCGCCATCGGCCGTCCCGTCTCCGGGTCGCACGCCAGGGTCGTCGCCGAGGACGGCACACCGTGCCCCGACGACGTGACCGGCGAACTCCAGTTCCGCGGACCGCATCTGTTCCGCGGCTACCTGGACGATCCACAGGCGACTGCGGCGGCGTTCACCCCGGACGGCTGGCTCCGCACCGGGGACCGCGCCCTGCGCCGGGCCGACGGCAGCCTCGTCCACCGAGGCCGGAACGCCGAACTCGTCAATGTCGGCGGCCTGAAGTTCACCGCCTCCGAGGTCGAGACCGAACTCGCCGCCCTGCCGCAACCACGGACGCTGGCCGTCGCCGCGCGCACGGACGCCCGGCTCGGCGAGTACCCGGTGCTGCTGGTGGCCCTCCGGGACGGGACGGCACTGGACCTGGCCCAGGTGCACGACCTGCTGGCCGAGCGCGGCGTGGCCCGCTACAAGTGGCCCCTGGACCTGTTCACAGTCGACGCGATCCCGCTGACCCCGACCGGAAAGGTGGCCCGCGCGAGGCTCGCTGACCTGCTGGCCGACCTGGCGGCCCCCGGGTCGGCCGCCCCACGCGGCCCGGCGTCGTTCGAGGCCGTGCTGGCGCTGATCGAGGCGGAGCTGGCCGGCCTCACCGGCGCCCCGCCCACTCCCGGGGCTCGGTTCCGTGAGCTGGGGCTTGACTCGGCCGGGGCCGTACGCCTGGCTGTCCGCCTGTCCGGACGGCTCGGGCGGCCGGTGGCGAGCACCGCGGCCTACGACCACCCCTCGCCGCGTGAACTGGCCCGCTTCCTCACGGCCCCACCCTCGCCCGCCCCGGCAGCCGGCCGGCTCCGGGAGCACGATGACGATCCCGTGGTGATCACCGGCATCGGCTGCCGCTTCCCCGGCGCGGTGGACTCCCCGGAGACACTGTGGCGGCTGCTCACCGAGGGCCGCGACACGGTGACCGGCCTTCCCCGTGACCGGGGCTGGGACGTCGACCGGCTGTACCATCCCGAGCCGGGGCGCCCCGGGCGCACGTACGCCCGCGGCGGGAGCTTCCTGTCCGACGCCGCCGGCTTCGACGCGGCCTTCTTCGGCATCTCGCCCCGGGAGGCCCTGCGGATGGATCCGCAGCAGCGCCTGCTGCTGGAGACCGGCTGGGAGGCGCTGGAGCGCTCGGGCATCGACCCCACCACCCTGCGAGGCACTGCCGGAGGCGTCTACCTCGGGGTGATGCCCGGTGACTACGCGCCGCGCGTGGGCGAGGCCCCCGAACTGTACGACGGGCAACTGCTCATCGGGACCGCGCCGAGCGTCGCCTCCGGCCGGCTGGCCTACCAGCTCGGCCTGACCGGGCCCGCCCTGACCCTCGACACCGCCTGCTCGTCCTCCCTGGTGGCGATCCACCTGGCCGTACGGGCCCTGCGCGAGGGCGAGGTCGACCTGGCCCTGGCGGGTGGTGCCACCGTGATGGGCACGCCCGCCGCGTTCGTGGACTTCGCGCGGCAGCGGGCGCTGGCCCCCGACGGCCGCTGCAAGCCGTTCACCGCGCAGGCGGACGGCACGGGCTGGGGCGAGGGCGCCGCGGTGATCGTCCTGGAGCGGCTGTCCGACGCCCGCGCCAAGGGCCACCCGGTGCTCGCCGTGGTGGCGGGCAGCGCCGTCAACCAGGACGGGGCCGGCAACGGCCTGACCGCACCCAGCGGTCCCGCCCAGGAACGGGTGATCCGCCAGGCCCTCGCGGACGCCGACCTGACACCCGAACAGATCGACGCCATCGAGGCACACGGCAGCGGAACCCCGCTGGGCGACCGGATCGAAGCCGGGGCGCTGACCGCCGTCTTCACGCGCGCCGATCGCCCGGTGTGGCTCGGCTCGGTCAAGTCCCACCTCGGCCACACCCAGGCCGCGGCCGGCGTGGCCGGGGTGGTCACGACGGTACTGGCGCTGCGGCACGGCACGCTGCCTGCCACCCGCCACGTCACCGGGCCGGACCTGCCCCCAGGCCTCGCGGACGGCGCGCTCAAACTGCTGCACCGGGCGCGGCCCTGGCCCGCGACCGACCGGCCGCGTCGCGCCGGCGTCTCGGCGTTCGGCATCAGCGGCACCAACGCCCACGTGATCCTCGCCGAACCGCCGCCGGAGCCGCCCGCACCGGCGCGGCCACGGCCGGAGCTCCGTGCGGACACCCCGGTGCCCTGGCTGCTCTCCGCGCACGACCCCCAGGCGCTTCGCGAGGTGGCCGGGCGGCTGGCGGCGACCGTACGGGCGGCGCCGCAGCAGGTACCGGCAGCGGTCGGGCGGGCCCTGCTCGGGACCCGCCCGGCGCTGCGGCAGCGGGCGGTCGTCGTCGGTACCCGCCAGGAGACGCTGCTGACCGGGCTGGACGCCGTGGCGGCGGGCGCGTGGTCGCCGGACACCGTCCTCGGACGGGCCGACGGGCCGGGCCGCACGGTGTTCGTCTTCCCCGGGCAGGGATCCCAGTGGCCGGGTACGGCCGGCGACCTGGCCGAGGCCTTCCCGGCGTTCGCCCGATCGCTGGCCGCCTGCGAGAGCGCGCTCAGCCCGCACGTCGACTGGTCCCTGACGGCACTGCTGCGCGACGAGGCCGACTCGCCCCCGCTGGAACGCGCCGATGTCGCCCAACCCGCGCTGTTCGCGGTCATGGTGTCCCTGGCGGCGCTGTGGCGGTCGTTCGGTGTCCAGCCGGACGCCGTGGCCGGCCACAGCCAGGGCGAGATCGCTGCCGCGCACGTGTGCGGAGCCCTCTCCCTGGAGGACGCGGCCCGCCTGGTCGCCGTCCGCGCCCGCGAGGTCCGGCGGCTGGCGCCCGGCGCGATGGCGGCCGTTGCGCTGCCGGAGGACGGGCTGGCCGCCGAGTTGGCCGGGCGCCCCGCGATCACGGTGGCGGCCCGTAACTCGCCTCGCTCCGCAGTCGTCGCCGGGGAGACCGCGGCCGTCGAACGGCTGGTCGCCGATCTCACCGCCCAGGGCGTACCGGCCCGACTGCTGCCCGTCGGCTACGCCTCGCACTCCGCCCATGTGGCACCGCTCGCCGCCGGGTTGACCACCGCACTGGCCGGGGTCCGCGCCGCCCCCGCCACCGTGCCGTTCTACTCGACCGTCGAACCCGGCCACCTGGACACCGTCCGCCTGGACCCCGGGTACTGGTACCGCAACCTGCGCGAACCGGTGCGCTTCGCCGACACCGTCCGCACCCTCCTGGACGGCGGCCACCGGCGCTTCATCGAGATCAGCCCTCACCCCGTGCTCACCCAGGCCGTGGCGGAGACCGCCGACGCGGCCGACCTGCCCGCCACCGTCATCCCCACCCTGGTCCGCGGGGAGCCCGGCCCGCACCGCTTCCTGCTCTCGGCGGCCGAGGTCCACACGGCCGGCGGTCCGGTCGACTGGCGGCCCGTTCTGCATGACGTGCCGCCGGAGCGGGTGGAGCTGCCTACCTACCCGTTCCAGCGCCGGCACTTCTGGCTCACCAGCGCCCGCCCGGCCGAGCCAGGTGCGCCCGTCGAAGATGACGAGCCCCGTACCGGCGGCCCCGACCTGCTGACCCGTGTGGTGGCGCACACCACGGCCGTCCTCGGCCAGCCCTCGGACGCCGAAGTGCCGACCGACGCGACCTTCAGCGAGCTCGGCGCCGGCTCCCTGGCGGCCTTGGAGCTGCGGACCCGCCTTGCCCGGGAGCTCGGCCTCGCCCTGCGGGCAACAGTCGTCCTCGACCACCCGACCCCGCGACGGCTCGCCGACCACCTGTCACAACAGTTCCGACAGCAGCCCGCCACCCCTGGTGTCGCCAGGCCCCCGGAGCGGTCCGTTCTCGACGACGGCCCCGAACTCCCGGACGGCCTGGACGCGCTGTACCGCGAAGCCTGCCGCACGGGCAACGGCGCGGCAGCGCGCGACCTCCTCCAGGCCGCCGCGGCGCTCCGCCGGACCTTCGCCCGCGAGGCTGCGGGCGCGCAGGCGCCCCGGACGATCCCGCTGCCCGGCGGGGCCTCACACCCCGCCGCGGGCCTTCCCGTCCTGCTCTGCGTCCCCTCCGTGCTCCCCACCGGCGGCCCCCACGAGTACACCGAACTCGCCCGGCACTACCGCGGCCGAACCACCGTCCTGCCGCTGCCCGGCTTCGCCGCAACCGAGGCCCTGCCCGCCGACCTGACGGCACTCACCACCAGCCACGTCGAAAGCCTGCGCCGGCATGCACCGCGGTCGCCGGTACTGCTCTGCGGACATTCCTCCGGCGGTCTGCTGGCCCACGCCCTGGCCCAGCAACTGGAACGGCTGGGCCACCCGGCGCACGGCCTGGTCCTGCTCGACACCCCGTGGCCCGACGCCGCCTTCCACGCCACCACCCTCCCCGCCGTCCTCGCCCGCCTGGCCCGACGCCCCAGCCCGCTGGCCACCGAGCCGATCGGCACCCGCCGACTCAGCGCCGCCGGCGGCTACCTCCGCCTGCTGGAGCACCTCGTTCCCGGCCCCCTGCGCACCCCGACGCTGCTGGTTCGGGCAGCCGAACCACTGTCCAGCGTCGGTCCGTTGGCCCGCTGGGACCTGCCGCACACCACCGCGGACGTCCCGGGCGACCACCTCACCGTCATGACCGAGCACGCGCCCGCCCTGGCCCGGGTCATCGAATCCTGGATCGCCGACCGGTGCGGCGGACCACCCCACCCCGAGGAGCCACACCCGTGACCGGACGCCCCCACCACCAGGTGACCGAGGCGCTGCTGCGCGTGCGCGACGCGGACCGGACGGCCTCGCCCTACCCCGCGCTGCGCCGGCTCACCGCCGAGCTCGGCGCCGGCCAGCCCATGATCACCGACCAGCCGCGGCTGCGGAACCTGATCGAACTCACCGCCGCCGCCGACCCCCGGCTCTTCCACGTCATGTTCCTCCACCACTGCATGACGCTGGGCCCCGCACTCGACTACGGTGCCCACCCGGCCGACCTCGACGCGCTCGCCACCGGCAGCTTCGTCGGCGCCGCCCTGATGACCGAACTCGGACGGGGGAACAGCAGTGCCGCCATCCGCACCGAAGCGGTCCTCGACCGCGCCGGCGGCGAGTTCGTCCTGCACTCACCGGAGCCCGGCGCGGCCAAGTACCCGCCCAACGTGGGTGAACCCGGCGTGCCACGGCTCGCCGTCGTGAGCGCCCGGCTGCGGGTCGACGGCACTGACCGTGGTGTCTTCCTCTTCCTGGTCGAGCTCCGCGACGCGCACGCCACCGCGCCGGGTGTCACCATCCGCCGGCATCCCCCGACCGCCCTGCTGCCGCTGGACTACGCCACCGTCCGCTTCGACCGGGTCCGGATCCCCGGCCACCGCTGGCTCGCCGACGGCGCCACCCTCACCCCCGACGGCGGCTTCCACGACCCGGCCGGCGGTGCCGAGGAGCGCACCCGGCGCAGCCTGGGCATGAGCCGCTTCGCGTGGGGCGCCGTCACCGTCGGCCTGGCCGCCACCGCCCGTGCCGCCGTCTCCATCGCACTGCCGCACGCGCTGCGCCGCATCACCGCCGACCGTAACGGCGGCGAGCGAACCGCCCTGGACCACAGGGATCAGCAGCGCCTGCTGTTCGGTGCGGCGGCCGACGCCTACACCGCCACCGTCCTCGCCCGCCAGGTGACCGCCGCCTGCTGGGACATCCCCGCAGGCGGCGGCCGCGGCCGCGGACCATCTCCTGAGGTGATGCGCACCCTGGCGCTCACCAAGGCGGCCGTCGACCTGCTCGCCGACCGGGCGGTGGCACGGTGCCGCTCGGCGACCGGAGCACTCGGTTTCTTCTCCGAGAACCGACTCGTCGACTACCAGGCACTCACCGCGGCCTTCCACTCCGCCGGCGGGGACAACCGGCTGATCATGCTGGACGCCGCCCGCTCCCTCGCGGCACAACCCACGCCACCCGCGGGCCTCGCGCACCCCCGGGACGAGGACGGCCTCGGCACCCTCTTCCGCACGCACGAGCGCACGTTGCACGAAGATCTGACGGAACGACTCGCCAGAGCCGCCGCCGACGGAGCCGACCCGGCCGACGCCTGGGACGACCAGTCAGCCCTGGCGACAGCCCTGGCCCGCGCCCACGTCACCCGCACCGCCGCCGAGACCGCGCTGCCCCGGCAGGCCGACGACCCCGTGGCAGCCGACCTCCTGCGCGCCGCACGCCTGGACCGGGTGGCTTCGGACCCCGCCGGATACCTCATCTCCGGACTGGCGACTGCGGATCAGGTCACCAGCTGGTCCCTGGCCCTGGACGGAATCCACGACAGGCTTCGCCCGCTGGCCGCGCACGTGGTGGACCTGATGGCCGTCCCGCCCGCACTCCTCGACAGCCCCCTCACTCGCCCGGACTACATCGCGGCACTCAGCGGGGAGTGAGCCGGCACCCCACCGCCGGGGCACCCATTCGGCGGTCGTCCCGTCCCGGGCGGCAGTCCCCTCCCCGCGCTCGACGGCACCACACCTGGTGGCCGTGGCAGGCTCCGGCGCGGGCCGTGCCCCTCCCGAGACGGCAGACGCCGAGGTCTTGGCCAAGGCTGAAGCGTACGACCGAAACTCGGCGACTTCACCTATGCGGCGGGGTTCGTGGGCAGGAGTCGGGCGAGCCAGTCGGTGCGGGTTCGGCGGGCTGTGGCCGAGATGTGTGCCTGCGGGTACAGGGCGTCGAATCCGTGGAAGCCGCCTGCCCAGACGTGGAGTTCGGCCTGGCCTCCGGCCGCCCAGATGCGGGTGGCGTAGTCGGTGTCCTCGTCTCGGAAGACCTCGGCGGAGCCGGTATCGATGTAGGTGGCCGGCAGGCCCGCGAGGTCGTCGGCCAAGGCGGGTGAGACGTATGCGGGAACCTCGTCGTCGGTGAGGTCGCCGAGGAGGCAGCGCCATCCGAATCCGTTCATCTCGCGGGTCCAGACGCCGGGCCCGTTCGAGTACTGGAGGCTGGAGGTCGTGGTGTTGCGGTGGTCGAGCATGGGGCCGATCAGGACTTGGGCGGCGATCGTCGGGGTGCCGAGGTCGCGGGCCAGGAGGGTGACGCCAGCGGCGAGGCCGCCGCCCGCGCTCGCGCCTGCGACGATGATCCGGGCGGGGTCGATGCCCAGTTCTTCGGAGTGTTCGGCGATCCAGAGCAGTCCCTGGTAGCAGTCGTCGACCGGGATGATGCCGGTGGCCTCGGGAGCGAGCCGGTAGTCGACGGAGACCACGACGGCGCCGAACGCGTCGAGCCACTCCAGCGGGATGTCGATCTGTGAGAAGCGGTCGCCCATGACCATCCCGCCGCCGTGCATCCAGTAGACGCAGGGTGCGGCGGTGGCGCGATCGGTGTTCGCGGGGCTGAAGACGGACAAGGGGATCGTGGTGCCGTCCGGACTCGCAGCTGTGACCTCGCGCCGGTCGATCGCGCGACCTTCGAGGAGTGGTTCGACGGGCATCGAGGAGAAGGGGCGTACCTGCGCCAGCACTTCCGGACTGAGCTGGGACATCAGGGGCGTGTCGGCCAAGAGCTCCTGCAGTTCGGGGTCGAGGGCGGGTCGTGCCGTGGTCATGGTCGTCGCCTTTCGTGGGTGGTGACGGGACGGTTGGGCGAGGAGGGGGTCGCCAAGGCGGGCACCGCGGCGACATGGGGGGGTTGGGGTGTGGGTGTGCGGCGGGTCAGAAGGCGGCCTTGCCGCGGACCGGCACGTAGTCGGTGTACTCGGACTCCTTGGCCAGCAGTCCGCCGATCTGCGCCACGATGGCCTGGGCGGCCTCACCGGCGAAGATCCGGTGGTAGTCCTCCTCGCTGGTCCAGCCCTCGGTGACGTGAACGACGTCGGGGGCGGACGCGGAACGGGAGACGAGGTAGACCACGCAGTACTCGCTCGCGCCGGGGCTGCCCTCGCGCAGGCCGGTCAGCAGCAGGTCGACGAGCCGGTCGCCCATTCCGGGCCTGGCGGTCAGCGTGGCGTTGAAGCCGTACCTGGCAATCATGGAGGCCTTCTTCTGCGTTGACGGAGTGCGGTGATTCCATTCAATCGCCGTGACCTGCGTGAACGTTAGAACGATGCTCGCTGGTACTTGCACGATCCTCGCGAGCACAGGAACCGCAGCACAGAACAGTGCTGCAATGGACGCATGCACCTCGAAGAGCTCCGCACCCTGCTGGCCCGGCATGCCCGGCCCGACTGGACCACCGCCATCGACGGCGTCCTCATCTCCAAGGTCGACCGGCCGGATCCGCCGGCACCCTCGATGTCCGGCATGGTGCTCGCAGTCATCGCCCAGGGCGCCAAACGCCTCGCGCTGGGCGACCGGGTCTACGCGTACGGTGCCGGGCAGTATCTGGTCGCATCCGTCGACCTGCCCGTCACCGGACAGTTCACCCAGGCCGCCCCCGAGCAGCCGGCCCTCGGCTTCGGCCTCACACTGGAACCGTCCGCCGTCGCCGAACTGCTACTGCAAGCCGGTCCCGGCGACACCCCCCGCCCCGCCGCAGGCACTCCGTCGGGGATCGCCGTCAGCGACGCCCCACCCGCGTTGCTCGACGCGGTGGTTCGGCTGCTACGCCTGCTCGACGAGCCCAGCGACCGCGCCGTACTGGCCCCACTGGTCAAACGCGAGATCCTGTGGCGCCTGATCACCGGCGAGCAGGGCGCGACGGTGCGCCAGCTCGGCCTCGCCGACAGCGGCCTCAGCCACGTCGCCCGGGCCGTGCGCTGGATCCGCGAGCACTACGCCGAGCCCTTCCGGGTCGAGGACGTGGCACGGTTGTCCGGGATGAGCGTCTCAGCGTTCTACCGCAACTTCCAGGCGGTGACCGCGATGAGCCCCATCCAGTTCCAGAAACAGATCCGGCTCCAGGAGGCCCGGCTGCTGCTCGCCACCCACCCGGGCGACGTCACCGGAGTCGGCCACCGCGTCGGCTACGACAACCCGTCGCAGTTCAGCCGCGAGTACCGCCGCCAGTTCGGCGCACCCCCGAGCCGGGACGCGGCCCGCCTGCGAAGCACGGCCGGCGCCCTTCCATGAGAGGCCGGACCATGAGGGAGGATCGTGCAAGACGAAGCGACGATAGTTCTACTGTTCCGGCAGTTCAGAGCGATTCAATGGGATCACCCGTTCTTCCGCGGGGCAGGAAAATGCCTGTCAGTCCGCGGATCCCACTACATCGCAAGGATCACCCCATGAAGACCGTTCTGATCACTGGTGCCTCATCCGGCTACGGACGGGAGACCGCCCTGTACTTCCACTCGCAGGGGTGGAACGTCATCGCCACGATGCGGACGCCGCGTGCGGGCGTCCTGCCCGAGTCGGACCGGCTCCGCGTCGTCGAGCTCGACGTGACCGAGCCCCGGAGCATCACCGCCGCGTTCGAGGCGGCCGGGCCCATCGACGTCCTGGTCAACAACGCGGGCGTCCCGTTGATCAGCGTGTTCGAGGGCACCCCCATGGCCCGAGTGCGGGAAGTCTTCGAAACCAACACGTTCGGCGTGATGGCGACGACGCAGGCGGTGCTGCCCCAGTTCCGCGAGCGCGGCTCCGGCGTGGTGGTCAACGTGACTTCCAGCGTGGTGCTGGGCCACATGCCGCTCACGGCCGTCTACAAGGCAAGCAAGACGGCCATCGAGGGGTTCACCGCATCCCTCGCGCTCGAACTCGCGCCCTTCGGCGTGCAGGCCAAGACGGTCCAGCCGGGCGCCTGCCTGACGACGAACTTCGCGGCCAACGCCGCGAAGGGCGCCTCGCCGGACGAGCTGGTCCCGGCGCCCTACGGACCATGGGCGGAGAAGGCCATGGCCGACTTCACGGGCCAGGACCTGTTCACCAAGGAGAGCGACGTCGCCGAGACAGTGTGGCGAGCCGTGCACGACACGACCGGCCAGCTGCGATTCCCCGCCGGCCCCGACGCGGTCTCGCTCTCCCAGGCGAAGTGATCAGGCAGCAGGCAGGATTACGCCGCACTGACATCAGGAACCGGCCACCCCGAGCGGCTTCGCACAAGCACGACCAGGCTCGGCGAGCTCGCCGGCGACTGCACCGCGCCGCCTTCGGCGGCCCGGTGCAGTCGCTCGCGCCGTGACCCGGCTGTGCACCGTTCGCCGGCCGCAGCCGGCCCCGACCCGCGGTGTCGCGTGAGCCCCTGCTTGCCCGATGAGCGCTCCTGACCGAGAGGGCCCGGTTGTGACCAGCACCGACATCAACGCGAGGGCGGACTCACTCCAGGTGGCTCACGAGCCCTCCCGGGTCCGACGTGTGCCCGGACCCCGGCCGGCCGCTGTCAGCCGTTGCGCTTGTGGCCGTTGAGCTCGATGTACCCGAGGTTGGCGATCAGCGCCGCGACGGTGGGGTAGTACCGGCTGTATCCGGGTCCGCCGATGGTGAAGCCGGCTCCCGACGGGTCACGCAACCGGGCGTAGACCCAGGCCGAGAGCTGGCCCCAGCTGGTCTCCAGGTCGGCGCCGAAGGCCCCGATCGGGGTGGACGTCTGGCTCCTGATGTTCTGCCGCACCGTGTCGAAGACGTAGCCGAAGCGCGCGGCTTCGGCGGTTGCTCCGATGATGTCCACGAGGGTGGACCCGACGGTGGTGGTGCCGGCCGCTGATCCGAGCAGTTCCTGCGTCCTGCGCAGGGCCAGCAGTCCGTTCTGGAGGTTCTGCGGGGTCATCTGCCGGGTCGCGCGGTTGCCGCCGCCCGGAAGGTTGGCGTAGCTGCCGTTCCAGGGCAGCAGGTGGGCCTGAACGCCCAACACCTGGTTGAACGCGCCCGGGTAGCCGTCGGGGAAGACGTAGTGCCGGTTGCCGGTGCCGTCGGGCTGGCCGGGCTGGTAGATCCCGGCGAGGTAGAGGGTGTTGGCCCAGTAGTACAGCGAGACGACGTGTTGTCCGCCGTAGCTCACCCGGATCTGGATCAGCTGGTTGTAGGTCGTCGTGGACTCGTCCAGGATCTGGTAGAAGTCGTGACCGCTGATCCGGTGGACCTGGTCGATCAGGTTCCAGTACCGGTCGTGGTGGCCCTGGCCGCCGTGTTCGAGACCGCTGATGTCCCAGTCGACGACCGTGAGCGGCCTGTCGGGGTCGGCGTGTGCGGTCGGTGCGGTGGTGCCGATGACGGTGAGCGACAGGACGAGCGCCGCGAGGAGGCCGGCCAGACGCCGGGCGGCTCGCTGCCAATTGCTCATGGTGAACACACAGGTCTCCTTCTCCTTGCACTGGTGGGACTCACCGGGGAAGTGCGGTGGGCCGGGTACCGGGCCGGGACGTGCGCCGCCCGGCCCGACGTGGTGCGGGGTCAGGCCGGGGTGTGCGCGGCCCGTTCGATGCTCGCCGCGAACAGCGGGGTCTCGTGGCGGTTGTGCGCTTCACCTGCGGGCCGGCTGAGCTTCACCGCTTCGTCTAACGTCACGCCGTGCTCGGCGAGTGCGGCGAGGTAGCCGGTCGTCCGGTGGACGGTGACGGAGTTGGTGAACGCGCAGCGGTCGGCGTCGGAGCGGCGGACGCCGAGGTCCCGGATCACCTGGGCGTCGTAGCCGCGGCTCAGGCGCTGATCGGTGTCGGGACTCCGGGGGGCAGGAGCCGGAACCGGTCGCGGAGGTCCGCGGGTGCCGCGGCGAGCTGCTTCTCGATGGCCTCGCGGTCCTCCTGGAAGTGCTGCCAGCCCTCGTAGTGGACGGGGATGACGGTGTGCGGGCGCAGTCGCCGGCACAGCTCCAGCCCCTGGGCGGTGGTCATGGTGTAGCGGACGGGCCCGGTGACGGGGAAGCGCACGCCTCCCAGGTGGAGCACGGCGGTGCCCACGCGCAGGCTGTCGGTCACCTCCCGCAGGCCCCGGTACAGGACGGTGTCACCGCTGATCCACAGGGCGCCGTGACGCTGGCCCTCCCAGATGACGGCGAAGCCGGTGACCTGCCCGGTGAACGGCCGGGACAGCGGTGGGCCGTGCCGGGCGGGAGTGGCGGTGATCTGGACGGCGGGCCGTCCCGGTGCCCGGAGCACGGTGCTCTGCCAGGGGCGCAGCCCGTGGGCGGGAGGGCCCAGGCGGCGGGCGGCGGCCGGGGTGGTCAGGACGGTCGTCGCGGCTCGCAGGACCGTGAGCCCGGCCCGGTCGAGGTTGTCCGCGTGGTGGTCGTGGCTGAGCAGGACCGCGTCGATCGGGGGCAGTTCCTCGGCGGTGAGCGCGGGCCCGGTCCGCTTGGTGGAGGAGGTGCCCCAGCCGAAGGCGTAGTGCCGGCCCGGCGGGTCGAAGGTCGGGTCGGTCAGCAGCCGCCATCCGCCGATCCGGATCAGTGTGGTCGGGCCGCCGAGGTGGGTGATGTGCAGGGCACTCATGTGGCCGCTTCCGTGCGGGGGCCGGATGCGCGGCCCCCGCGGTGAGGGTCAGGCGTGGGCGAGGGCCCAGTCCAGGGCGCGGTCGGCGATCTCCTGCCAGCCGTCCTGGGCGGGCATCAGGTGGGAGCGGCCGGGGAAGACCTCGACCTCCGTGACGGTGCCGGGGGCCTTGTAGTGCCGTGCGTTGGACTGCTGCACCTTGGGCGGCATCAGGTGGTCGTGCTCGCCGGAGCAGAACAGAAGCGGGGCGCGACGCGGATTGTGGTAGTCGACGTGGGTGTCGCCGTGGCCGGGGTGGAGGTTGGCCAGGGCGCTTCCCCAGACGATGCTGCCGGGAGCCGGGACGTGGTACCGCTCGTAGGCGGCGCGGGCCCGGTCCTCGGGGAAGGTGTTGGTGAAGGCGTAGCGCCACTGGTCGAAGTCGAGGCCGACGGCCCGGTGGCGGTTGGCGGGGTTCTTCAGGACCGGGAACGTGGACCGGATCTGGGACAGCGGCAGCACCGCGACGCCTTCGGTGGGGGCGGAGTTGATCGCCACCCCGGCCGCGCCGTGGCCGCGGTCGAGCAGGATCTGGGTGAAGGCGCCGCCGGCCGAGTGCCCCATGATGACCGGCGGGCGGTCGAGGCCGGCGATGGCCTTCTCCAGGGCGGAGATGATGGCGGGTACGGTGAGCGCCTCGATCGGGGCGGGGTCGGCGTTCAGCGCTTCGACCTCCGGCTCGAAGCCGGGGTAGGCGGGGGCGATGACGCGCAGGCCCCGGTCCTGGTAGTGGGTGATCCAGTGCTCCCATGCCCGCGGGGTCACCCAGAAGCCGTGGACCAGCAGGACGGTGTCCGGCCGTGCCGGCGCGCCGGTCACCGGGTGGCCCTGTCGGCGGCGGTGATCTGGCGGACGACGGCGTCGGGGCGCGACATCATCACCACGTGGGAGGCGCCCTTGATCTCGACGGTGCTGCTGTGGGCGCGTTCGGCCATGAAGCGCTGGGCCGCGGCCGGGATGACGTTGTCGTTGGCGGGGATGACGTACCAGGACGGCAGGCTCTTCCAGGCCGGTGCGCCGCTCGCACCGGCCAGCCCGCCGACACTGCCGGGGCGTTGGGCGGCGGCCATCAGCCGGGTCTGGGAGGCGGGCAGGTCGGCTGCGAACACCTCGTGGAACTTGGCGGGGTCGATGTAGCCGTCCTGTCCGGTGGAGCCGTCGGGCAGCGGGTAGGCCCGGGGGACCAGGGCGGTGCCGAGCTTGCTGCCGGGGAACCGCTGCGCCAGCTGGAGGGCGCTCTCGCCCTGGTCGGGGGCGAAGGCGGCGACGTAGACGAGGGCCTTGACATTGGCGTGGCCGCGGGCGGCGTTGGTGATGACCTCGCCGCCGTAGGAGTGGCCGGCCAGGATGACCGGGCCCTCGATGGTGTCCAGGATGCTGGAGACGTAGGCGGAGTCCCCCGCCAGGTCGCGCAGCGGGTTGGCCGGGGCGATGACCGGATAGCCGGCCCGCTGCAGCCGCTCGATGGTGGGGTACCAGCCGGAGGCGTCGGCGAAGACGCCGTGCACCAGGACCACGGTCGGCTTCGGGCCGGTGCCGTGGGAGGGCGCGGCGGAGACCGGTGCGCCGGCCGTACCGACGGTGAGGGCGCCGGCGAGCAGGGCCGCGCCGAGCACGAGACGGCGGGGAAGGTCGCGGACGGAGTTCATGAAGGCTCCTGGAGGTGGGACTGCCGGGGACGTGAGGGGGAGGTGGTACCCGTCAGGAGTCGAGGAATTCCAGCAGATCGGTGCTGAGCTGGTCCTTGTGCGTGTCGGTGATTCCGTGCGGGGCGCCGGGGTAGACCTTGAGGGTCGCGCCCTTGATCCGGGCGGCCGAGGCGCGGCCCCCGACCTCGAACGGCACGACCTGGTCGTCGTCGCCGTGGATGACCAGGGCGGGGACGTCGACGGCATCCAGGTCCGCGCGGAAGTCCGTGGCGGAGAACGCGGCCACGCACTCGTAGGCGCCGCGGTGGCCGGCCTGCACGCCCTGCCGCCAGAACGCGTCCCGAATGCCCTGCGAGACATCGGCACCCGGGCGGTTGTGGCCGAAGAACGGACCGTCGGCCAGGGTCCGGTAGAGCTGGGCCCGGTCGGCGATCGAGCCGGCCCGCAGCGCGTCGAACACCTCCGCCGGGACGCCGCCCGGGTTGTCGTCGGTCCTCAGCATGAACGGCGGCACGGCGGAGACCAGGACGACCTGGGCCAGCCGGGCGGTGCCGTGGCGGCCGACGTAGCGGGCGACCTCGCCGCCGCCGGTGGAGAAGCCGACCAGGGTGACGTCACGGAGGTCGAGCGTCTCGATCAGCGTGGCGAGGTCGTCGGCGTAGGTGTTCATCTCGTTGCCGTTCCACGTCTGGTCGGAACGGCCGTGCCCACGCCGGTCGTGGGCGATGGCACGGTAGCCGTGGGTGGCCAGGTACAGCTGCTGGGCCTCCCAGCTGTCGGAGTTCAGCGGCCACCCGTGGCTCAGCACCACGGGACGGCCCGTCCCCCAGTCCTTGTAGTAGAGCTGCGCTCCGTCGGACGCGGTGACGAACGGCATGGCTGCCTCCTGCTCGGTGCGGACTGCGCGGTCGTTCGAGCATGCGTCGCAGTCCTGGCCGGCCGCACCACGTGAACCTCGTAGTGCCGACCGCTACCGATCCCTCATCGCCTGGGCGAGCTGCCGGCGCGAGGTCACGTTCAGCTTCCGGAAAACCTTGCGGAGGTGGTAGTCGACGGTGTTCGAGCTGATGAACAGCTGAGCGGCGATCTCGGCGTTGGTCGCCCCGGACGCTGCGAGCCGGGTGATGATCAGCTCCTGCGCGGTCAGGTCACTGCGGGGGCCGGCGGCCCGGCGGCGGACCTGCTCACCGGTGGCGGCCAGTTCCTGAACGGTCCGGACGGCGTATCCGGCCGCGCCCATCCCCTCGAACAGTGACAGCGCTTCCCGCAACGGCTCCCGGGCGTCCCTGCGGCGCTTGCACCGACGGAGCCACTCCCCGTACTGCAGGTGGGCGATCGCCAGATCGGAGCCGGCCCGGGTGCGGGAGAGTACGTCGATCGCCGAGCGGTGGAGCGCCTCCGCCCCGTCGACGGGGGCGAGCAGGGCCCGGGAGCGGTCCAGCAGCCCCAGGGCCCACGGCGTTCCCGCGGCGGTGGCCCGCTGTTCGAGGGTCCGTAAGCTCGCCGTGGCCAGTTCGAGGTCGCCGCAGCGCGACGCCGCCTCCACCAGCTGGGGCAGGAACCGGGAGCCCAGGTGGATCGCGTCCCGGTCGACGACGGTCCGGAGCACGGCGTACGCCGTCCGGTGGTCGCCCCGCCCGGCCGCCAGGACGGCCTCCGCCGCCCGCGCGAGGGTGTCGACGGCACCCGCGCCCATCGACGCGGACGCCGCCAGGCAGCCTTGCAGCACATCCCCGAGATCCTCGCCGCGCCAGGCCAGCAGTTCGGGGTAGCGGTAGATCGCCCTGACGTCCTCGGTGGCACCTATCGCGGCCCGGATCTGGTTGCCCTCCGCCCGCAAGTCGTCGGCGGCCGCCAGCCGGCCGAGGTTGGTCTCGCAGAGGGTGGCGCAGTACAGGGCGGTGTCCAGCTGCCACAGGGCACCCGTGCGACGGGCGGCCTCGACGGCCCGGTCCAGGACGGCGCGCCGCATCGGCTCGTCCCACAGCACCGTGCTCAACGAGACGCACGGCAGGTAGCTGCCGAGGACCGCCTCGTCGGGGGTCAGCGGGTCCAGCAGGAGGGCGCACGCCCGGCGGATCAGCGGAACGGCCTGCCGGTAGCCGTCCGCGACGAGGCCCGCGAACGCCTGCAGGACCGTCGTGGTCACCGTGTCGCCACCTCGCGTGTCGAGGAGGCGGGTGACCGTCCGGGCGATCTCGCCCATCGTCGTGCCCCGGATGCAGTGCTCCGCCCCGATAGCCCGCTCGACCGCCCGCATCAACGCCCCGGGAACGAGTTCCGGGGCGTGCCCGCTGAAGTCGGTGGCGGCGTCCAGGCACATCGCGGGAGCCTGGGCGAACGAGCCGGTTTCCCCCATGGCCAGCATCACGTGGGCCCGCACCAGCCGGGCCCTGCCCCGGGTGACGTCGTCGAGCGGGTCCTCGTCGAGAGCGCCGAGCAGGGTCCCCGCCTGGACGGGAGCTCCCGAGGTCAGCGCGGCCTCGGACGCCGCGAGCAGGCGCTCGGTGCGGCGTCCCTGCTCGGGCGTCAGCTCGGCGGCCCGGGTCAGGAACGCGGCCCGGGCCGCGTGGCCGCCACGCGCGCCCGCCCGGTCGGCCGCGTGCTCGACCAGGGCGGCCACCGCGTCGTCCGGTGCGTCGGCGGCGGACGCCAGGTGCCACACTCGGCGGTCGAGGTCCGCCGGCCGCGAGCTCGCCTCGGCCAGCGCCCGGTGGACCCGCCGCCGCTGGGCACTGCCGGCCCCGCTGTAGACGGCCGACCGCACCAGTGGGTGACGGAAGCGCGCCGTCGCGCCCATCACCACCAGCCGCGCGGTCTCCGCCGGGCCGCAGGCGTCGGGGCCCAGGCCGAGCGCGGCGGCGGCGTCCCGGATATAGGCGAGGTCACCATCGGGTTCGGAGGCCGCGACCAGGAGCCACGTCTGCGTCGCCTGCGGCAGCGCCCGCACCCGCCGCAGGTAGTGCTCCTCCAGCCGGCTCCCCACCGGCAGCGGCTCGGGAAGCACGGCCCCGCCGGCCAACTGCTCGGCGGACAGCTCCACGCCGAGGTCGGTGAGCGCCAACGGGTTCCCGCCGGTCGAGGCGACGATCCGTGCGGCCACCCGGGAGTCCAACGGCCCCGGCACCACCGACCCCAGCAGCTCCAGCGCCTCCGCTTCCCGCAGACCGGCCACCTCGACGACCGGCAGACCCGCGGGTACGTCGAATCCCGTCCGGGCGGCGAACAACAGGCCGATGCCCTCCGCGTACACCCGGCGGGCCACGAACGCCAGCACCTCGACGGACTCCCGGTCCAACCACTGGAGGTCGTCCACACAGCACAGCACGGGCCGCTCCTTGGCCGCCTCGGCCAGGAACGTGAGCGTCGCCAGCCCGACCAGGAACCGGTCCGCAGGGGGGCCGTCGGACAGTCCGCACGCCACCCGCAGAGCCCGGTGCTGCGCGTCGGGCAGGCCGTGCGGACCCTTGAGGTCACCCAGCAGGCGCACCAGCAGCCGGTGCAGCCCGGCGAACGCGAAGCCCGCCTCCGCCTCCACACCCGACACCCGCAACACCCGCAGGTCCGCACCCTCGGACACGGCGTGGTCGATGAGCACCGACTTGCCGATCCCGGCGTCACCGCGCAGGACCACCACTCCGCTCATGCCGTCGCGCAACAGCCCCACCAGGCGGGCGAGTTCCGCACGCTCCTCGGAGCGGCCCCTGAGACCCATCACCAGAATTCCCTCCGCCGCGCCCGCGGCATGGACCGAGGTCCACGGCGCACCGCGCACGGGCGGCCGGCCGGCGGACCGAGCGAGCAGAAGCATGGCAGCGGACCGGCCGCGCGCATTCTCCGTGGCGGCCACGGTGTTGTCCCTGCGTGCCGGTGGTGCGGCCGGGTCCGCGAGCGCCCTTCGTCAGCCGGGCGCCGCGTGACGGTACCGCCACCCGGGCTGTCCTGCTGACGAGTGGTCACCGGGCGGTGGATGATGGCGCGGGAAGAAGGCTCTACGGGGGAGGCAGTGTGCTGGTCCTGGACACGAGCGAGCTGCCACGCGGTGACCGGATCGCCGCGTACCGGGCGGCGTTCGTGGAGGAAGGCGGTGTCGACATCGCCGACGACGAGGAACCCGAGGACCGGGTCTGGCGGCGCATCGAGGTCTGGGACATCGGCGGCCTCGCCCTCTTCGACAACCAGGGCACGGGAATCAGCCTCGGCCGCTCCCTGCGGCAGGCGCGCCGGGACGCACTCGAAGCCGTCGCAGTGGTCCTCCACGTCTGCGGTGACGGCCGGTTCTCCGTCGACGACCACCAACGGCGGCTCGCTCCGGACAGCCTGTCACTCCTCCACCTGCCCGACGGGTACTCCTACTCGTGGTCCGGTACCGGGGGCACCCTTGCTTTCATGCTCGACGCCGAAGGACTGACCGTCCCGACGGACACCGTCCGCGCGGCGGTCCCCCTTCTCCAGCACAGCCCCGTCGGCCTGCTCCTGGCGAACCACCTGCGGGGTCTGCGCGCGGTCGCCGACCAGCTCACCGTCGGCCCCGGAACCGAAGCCCTGGTCAACGCCACCACCGAACTCACCCGTGCCTGGATCGCCTCCGTCGCCGGGAACGACCGCGTCCGCCGGCAGACCGCGCAGGAAACCCTCCTCACCCGCGTGCTGGCCTACGTCCGCCTCCACCTGCGTGAGCCCGACCTCACCGCGCAGCGGGTCGCCACGGCCCACAACATCTCGCTCCGCACTCTGTACCGGCTCTGCGGGGAGCAGGGGTTCAGCCTCGAACAGTGGATCATCGATCTCCGTCTGGAGGCCGCCCGCAACGAGCTGGCCTCACCGGCCTGCCGCCACCGGACCATCGACTCTGTCGCCCGCTCCTGGGGCTTCGCCAGCGCGGCGCACTTCTCCCGCCGCTTCACCCACGCCTTCGGCATGACGCCGAGCCGATGGCGTCGCATGTCGCCGGGCGGGCAGCCGAATCGCCCTCTCCGCACTTTCGCCCCCACGGGAAGAGGCCCGAGTCCGCACCGACCGACCGCACCCGGTGCCGAGTGACTACAGGCCCGTGCCCCTTATAGGGATCGTTGAACCTGACTCTGACCGGGATCCGTGAAGCCAGGTCATCGGCGTGAATGCAGGATCGTCTCCCTGCGGGATGACCTTCGCGTGGCTCTCCAGTCGATCGAGAATGTGATGTTCCCCGGAGTCGACGTTGAACTGGAGCGGGTAGCCGCCGACCCGGACCTGCTGTTGGTCGAGGTCGCCGCGTGCGGCCCAGCCGTTCGCTGCCCCGACTGCGGGATCCGGGCCGGCGAGTCCACTCCAGGTACTGGCGCACGGTGGCCGAACGTCCCCTGACTGGGCGGAAGTTTCTGATGCGGCTGCGAGTGCGCCGGTACTTCCGCGACCGCGTCCGCTGCGCGCGGCGGACATTCGTCGAGCAGGTGCGGGGGTTTAGCGAGCGTCACCTGCGCGCCGGCCCCGGGCTGAAGGACTGGCTGCAGCACCGCGCCGGCGAGCTGAACTGGTCGCGGGGCGGTGATCGACGGCTCCCACCGCCAGGCCCGTCGCGGCGACCCAAAACGGGACCGAGCCCGGTCGACCGCGCCCGACCGGGCTCGAAGCACCACGTGATCACGGACGGCCGGGGCCTGCGGCGGGGGCGTCCGCGCAGGCCCCGTATCGACGGGATGGTGTCGAGCAAGGGCACGAGCTGGGTGACGTCGTGGCGGTTGCCGCCGGTGAGCGTGACGGCGAGCGGGGTTCCATGCCGGTCGACGATCAGGTGGTGCAGCAGCGGGGCCACCCGCTCCCACAGGCCGTCAGGAACAAGACCAGCACGCACCGGAGACCTTGTCTACCAAGATCGGAAAGCACCGGGCACGCAGCCGAAGCCGCTCCGAAACGGTCATCGGTCGGTGGGGCGGGTTCGGTGGCGGCGCCACTCGCTCGGGGTGGTGCCGTAGGCGGCGCGGAAGCGCCGGGTGAAGTGGCTGGGGCTGGTGAAGCGGCACCGGGCCGCGACGGCAGAGACCGGCAGTGCGGCGTGGCGAGGTGAGGCGAGCCTGGTGAGGCCGGGTCTGCTGGCGGGCCCGGCCTGGTGGTCCGGTGGGCGCGCAGGATGGCGTCCAACGCCAGGTCCGCAGTGGGGTGGATCTTGGGGCGGGAGAGTGTCGACGAGCAGGCTGGCGCCGCCCGGCCGGTAGAGGAGGGCGATCCAGCCGGCCTGGCCCCATGGCCCGTCGGGCAGGGGCGCGGTCCATCCAACCGGGGTGCTGTCGTGGCGCATACGCTGCACCGCCGGCCGGCCCGCTTCCTGGAGGAGAGCGCCGCCGGCGATCCGGCTGCGGCGTTCGCGGAGCTGGCCCGGGTGCTGCCCGTCTACGGCCCCGCGCCTATATGGCCGCGCAGGACATCCGGGACAAGGCCCGCTGGCCGCACCTGAACGAGTGGGGGCTCACAGCAGGATATGCAGGCTGACCGCGGCGGTCAGGGAGGAGTAGCCGGTCGTCAAGCAGACTAGGGGGTTGGGCGAGGGGCCGGTGGCGACCTGGAGCACCGTGGATCCCATGAACCGGCCTGCGGTGACGGTTCCGGAGTTGGTGACCACCAGTGTGCCGGCGATGTTGGACACCGCCCTGGTGTAGGCGTACGTGGTGGTCGAGCCGTCCGCCCAGGTGATGGTCTGCGTGCCGGGGGCGGTCGACAGGAGGTCGATGCAGGAGTAGTCGGGCACGATGACCTGCAGATGGGCGCTGCCGGGCAGGATGTCCTCGTGGCCGGGTGCCACACAGCCGATGTTGTAGGAGGAGTCGACGGTGACCTCGGTGTCCCGCGGCGTGGCGGTCAGCGGCGGGTTGTAGGCGTTGTGCACCGTGCCTTCGCAGGACACCTGGACGACGTGGGCCTGTGCCGGCGCGGGCGCGGCAAGGCCGATCAGGGCGAGCAGGAGTGCGACGACGATCAGTTGCCGTTTTCTGGACACGTTCCCTCCGGAACCATGGATGATTCACATGCTATGCAAATCATGGTCCGCCCCGGCATTCTGCCGGGGCTGGGGAAAAGTATGAGTCGTGACCGTTTCACATTCCAGCGCTGACGTTTTCGGCTTGGCGTGGAGAGGTGCGCACGGAGCGTATTGTCGGTCCGCGCGCCTTCCGTACGGGCCGGGCGCTCCGCCCGCGAAGGCGGGGCATGTGCTGTTTGCGCCAGTCCTGGCGGATGGAACGGGTCTGGATCCCGGACGAGGAGAGCAGCGAGACGTACGAGGCCGCGCACGAGAAGGCGTCGGTGGCGATCGGCGGCCGCCAGCTGAGCAGCGGCTCGCAGTGCTGATCGCCGGGTACGGTGCCCTCGTGCCGGAGAACACTCTGCTGACCGTCACCGGTACCCGCGCTCTGCCCGCGGCGGAGCGACAGGAGGCCACCAGGTCGAACTCGCCGCCGGCTTCCTGCGCGACTGGGCCCGCAGCATTGGGTCTGATGCCCGGGCGGTCGGAGACCTCGCCCGTGCCGCCTTCGGGGCGCTGCTCTCCTTCACTGAGGAGGGCGACAGCGAGGCCGAGGTGCGGGCCGTGTTCGACTTCCTGCGGACCGGCGGCGAGCGGATGCGGCGACGGCGCGGGCGAGGCTGCGGCCGCGCCGTCGCCGTTCATCCGGCCGGCGCGGGCTGGCTACCACCGTCGGGGCAGCTCCTGGAGGGGTCGGTGTGGGCCCGCCGCTTCAGCGGACCGGCGGACCAGGCGCCCCGCGTCAACTTCGCTCCCGGGCTCGCCCAGGCCAGTCGCACGCGACACTCAACCGGAAATATCAGTAGCGCCCTTACCGGATCTGTCGTTTGGCGATCTCGGCGGCGGCGACTTGGTCGGTAGACGGCAGCGGTCGAATGACCACCTCACCCGAGATGAACCGGCCGCCCTTGTGCTCCCGGCCGTGATAGCGCCTGCTGATCGCGTGAAACTCCGCGTTGCCGGACGCCAGGTGCTCCAGTTCCGTCACGTACCGGCGGACGTCCTCGCGCTGCCCGAGCGGGCCGTCCATCACCCGCGCCCCGGCGGCAATCAGCTTGCGCTCGTTGTCGCGCACCATCTGCGCCAGCCGGTTGAGGGCCTGTTGGAGCGTGAGCCCTTCGAGATGCATCAGCAGCCACACGGAATTGACCGTCTCCGAGATGTAGATCTCCTTGCGGAAGGAGTAGGGGTCGTTGACCAGTGTGATCGAGTCGATCGCGGCTGTGCGCATCTCCCGCAGGGACTCGTCCGCGGCCAATTCGCCAGTCATGTCCACGTCGATGGCGTATTCGGTCATCATCGCCGCCCACTCACCGTAGTTGTCCACCCGGGAACCGCAGGTCGGGACCGATGTCGGCCCAGTCGGCGATCAGACCGGTCAGCATCATGTCGTCGCGGCCGGCCGCGCCGGTCAGGAACGACAGGTAGTAGGTGAAGTAGCCGCTGTCGGCCGCCTTCATGTCCCGCCAGCTGTCGCGGTCCCGGTAGACCCACGCGGTCAGGCCGTTGGAGTGCGCGGCGTGGGCGTCGGCCTCGTCGCGCCGCTTGACGTCGAAGAACGCGAGGTCCGCCGCCACGTGCGCCCGGCGCGCTTCGAGGTCCGCAGGGAGCTGCGGCATGTCCCACAACGAGAGGATCTCGTGTTTCAGGCCGTTGCCGCTGGTCTCCTCGTACGCTGTGTGGCGAAGCCGACACCCCCTGCCGCGGACTTCACGGACCCCGTCGAGCAGGGCCCGCCCGTTGTCGACCATGTCGGCGCACTCCGTCATCCAGGGCGCGAACTGCTGTCCCCAGGCAGCCGGGTCGCTCCTCATCGCAGCCAGGGTCGCGTCCGGGTCATACACCCAGCCGCCGGGACGGTGCGAACCGGGGCTGTCGGCCAGGCGGCGGCGCACCGCGGAGACATGGGCCTCCAGAGCGGAGCCGGCCGCCCGCTTGCGGGTTCACAGCACCTCCAGGCGGGGCGCCGCAGGCTCGGCGGCCACAGGCCGGAACATTCGCGCGGCGGACGTGCCCATCCCGGTCGGCCCCGTGCAAAGGCGTCCCGGAGCCGCCTGGTCCGCGGGCCGGGACGGGCCCCGGGTGTGGACCCGCTGCGCCAACGGGGCGAGGAGGCCCAACCCGCACGCCGTCCGGTCCAGCTGCCCACTCCCCGGCGCTCGAAGATCGGGCAGTCCGTCTGAACCGTTCCTTCGAGGAGGAGGAGCCGTCGCTGTTCGGACTGCAGTCCATGGCGCCCGGCGCCGTCCTGGATGTTCTGCGCCGCCACGACCGCCTGGTGCGCACCGCCGTGTGGTCGACCGGGCAGGCCGTGGAACGCCGGGGGGACGCCCAGCTCGCCGGGCCGGACGACTACCAGCGCGCCAGCGAGACCGCCCAGCAGCTTGAGGACGTGGCCCGGCGCGACCGCGAAGACGTGCTGAGCGAGGCGCGAGCTGGGCGCCTTCCCCCGCCGTTGCCCTCCGAAATCGCCGATTCCGGGTTCAGTAGGCCCGCAACTCGGGTTGAGACAGGGATGCGAACGCTCCGAGGTAGAAGGCCCGTTTGAGCCCTTTGCTGCCCCGACGGGAGGGGTGTTCGCCTCGGATCGAGGGGTGACAGGCGTCAGACCCGGGTATGCCGCGAGGTGGCCGGCGTTCGGGAAGGCGCTCGCGTCGCCGACATCGACAAGGATCCGGGGCGGTCCTGTTCCCGATGCCGGGCATCGGGAACAGGACCGGGGAAGTCGGGTGGGCCTCCAGCAGTTCCTCGATCCTCGCGGCGAGGAGTTTGCGCTGGTCGAGGACTGCTGTGAGGGAGGTGGCGAGGCTGGGGACAACGTGTCAATACACCTGATTGGAGACCGTGCGGGACACCGGCATTCGGCCGGGCCCTCCGATCACTGCCGCGGGTCGGTCGGTGTCGAGGGTGAGGGTGGTGTCGCCGCACAGGATCGAACCGAGCATGCACGCGAGAAGTTTGCGGCTGACCATGAACTCCCAGGTGAGCCGGATGTAGATCTCCCGCCGGATCTCGACCGGGCTGTCGCACAGGGTCAGATGGCAGACCTCGTCGGACAGCCATGCCTGCTGCTCCGCGCAACCTGCGGCGTCGGGGGCTATCGCCGTGATGCGTCTGGCCTCCACCTGCAGGCGCGCGCAGCGTGAGCACGGCGAGTCGACCCAACGGACCACATCGGTGGTCCCGAGCGGGAAATCGGTCTTCAGGAAAGTTCGTAGGCCCTCGCGCAGCGGCTCGTGCGCAAGGCTCAGCTCGCCGAGGGCGGCGATCTCCTCTCCGCAGGCGCGCCAGCCGTGCATGGCCCATTCCTCGAGCGGGTGCCGGTAGGTGGTCAACGCCCACAACAGGGAGCTGCAGGCGGCTCCGGCGCTGGCCTTGTGGGAGCGGTGGTGCAGCAACTCCCATCGAAGCCAGCCCGCGATGCTGCGTTGGACGTGGTGGCACGCACCGACCAGATCGCCGCCGTTGTGCCGGAACACCTCCATCATCAGCACCATCGCGCTTTGCATAAACTCGCCGGTGCGGATCTCCGCGCCGGCGTCCTCGATGCGGTGGACGTAGCACTGCACAAGGAACGCGTCGGTGGGATCGAACCCGGCGGCGCGCCCGTCGTGGTGGTACTGCGGGAAACCGTGTTCGGCGAGTTCGAAGATGATGGGCCGCAGTGGGTGGTGACGCGCCATGCGCAGGTACCGGCGGTCGCGGGCGAGGTCGTAGCGCCTCTCCTGTTCGAGGTGCCGGACGATGTAGCCGAGGTTCAGCAGGGAAACGACTGTGCGGCTCCGCCCGGAGCTCGTGATCCGGTCGAAGACGCGCTCGATGTACGAGTCGTCTATCCCGAGGCCCTCCATCAGGTGGAGCCCGGATTCCCAGTAGAAGGTGAAGTCGTCCTCACATTCGGACAGATCGTCATTTCCGCTGGGGAAGAGGAGATTCGACACTGCGGTGTACGGGTAGACAAGGTTGGCCCAGACCCAGCCTTTCCCCATGGCGTGCTCGCCGAGCCTCCCGGTTGCGTGGCGGCGGTGGTAGTCGGAGGTCTTGGACGGGTCCGGAAGCCTCCCGACGCGGGAGAGGTAGCCCGCCCGTGCGGCCTCGAACGCACGGATCGTCTCTTCGTCGTGATACACGACCAGTTCGGAGTGCTCATAGAGGGTCAATCCGCAGAACAGGTACACCACGTACTCGCGCCACCGTGGATGCCGGAGGCAGGTGAGCACGACCCGGTTGCTGATGCGGGCACGGGTGTTGCGGGCGATGACCCAGTCATACCGCTGCCAGACCTCAAGCATCCGGAACGCGCATGTCAGGCGGTCCCGCCCCAAGAGGCCGATGAACCAGTCAACCGGCTCCTGGGTGCCGTAACCGTCCATATCGGCGAGCACCGCAGCCAGCTCGGCGGCCACGAACGCGTCCGTCGCGTCGGCGTCGGACGCTAGCTCCACCCCGTGCGCCGCGATCGCCCTGCGCAGCAGCCCGTCAAGATCCAGTACAGCCACTGCGTCCCCTTGTCGTCTGGGTCTGCGAGCGATTGCCCCCGCTGCGAGTGTTTGTTGTTCTGCGGCCGGGCGGGGGAACGGAACCCTGCGATCGTCGCTCAGCGTATCTATTCAGTGGCACCCTGTCGACATCTGGTGTGCGATCCGCCGCGGAAGGGAACTCCTCCGGGCCGACGGCGATCGGCACCGTCCCCGGCGCCGTCGGCTCCCAGGGCCGGTGGAGAAGACCATCGCCGCCCCTCGGCAGCTGGGCGCTTCCTGCCGGGCCGGCAGCAGGACCGGCACCGCGCCGGTCCGCAGTACCCCGTACAGCAGGACGGCCAGCGCGGTGCCGGGCGCGAGGGCCAGCGCCACCCGGGCGCCCGCCCGGACGCCGTGGGCGCAGCCCACCGACCGTCCGGCCGGAGAGGTCGTCCAGATCGGCGTAGGACAGCAGTTCGCCGTCCGATCGGAACAGCGGGAGCAACGGGTGCTGCCCAGCGGTGTCGTGGAGGTTGGTGGCCAGGCTTCCCATGCGTTCCCCGAGTCCTGTCGCAGCAGCGGTCTCCGCAGGTGACGATCTTCGCCCGGCCCGGGGCGGCGGGGCCATGGCGGTGCGGACAGCGTTCCCTGTCGCCGGGGACAACGGTGCCCGCCGCCCGGGGCCGGGTGCCCGTTCCAAGGCGTTCCCGCCTGCCGTCCGACACCGGTGGCCTAGGCTCGGGCCGTGCAAGGTGCAACGGCAGCAGACACCCCACTCACGGCGGTCGTGAAGGCCCTCGAAGCACGGCTGGAGGACATCGTGTCGGCCATGGCCGACCTGACCGTCCGCGAGATCCCCTTCTACCGGGGGCCGGCGGTCGGCCGGGAGGCGCTCTGCGCCGGGCTGCGCGGCAGCGTCGTTTTCCTCCTCACCCACCTCGCGCCCCATGGCGCCGCGCCCGCCGACGTGTCGGCCCCCGCCGCGACCGGGCGCGTCCGCGCTCAGCAGGGCGCGCCACTCGCCGACGTCCTGCGCGTCTACCGGCTCGGCTTCGCCTTCTTCTGGGAGCAGCTCCTCGCCGAGGCCCGGCACCGGGGTGAGGGAACCACGCAGGCCCTGCTGGCCGCCGCCTCGCGGATCTGGGCCCTGGCCGACACCTACTCCACCGCGCTCACCGACGCCTACCGGGAAGCGGCCGCCGAACGGATGGTGGAGGCCGACCGCCGACGCTCCGCCTTGGTCGCCGCCCTGCTCGACGGTCCCGGTACGGACGGCGAGGAGGTGTGGGAGACCGCCCGTCTTCTGGGGTTCCCCCCGCAGGGACGCTTCCTCGTCGCGGTTGCCGAGGCCCCGAGCCCCGGCGAGGCGCCGCTCCCCGGCCTCCAGCACCGCCTGCGCGCCCTGGATGTGGGAGCCGCCTGGCGCGCCCAACCGGGCTGTGAGGTCGGCATCCTGTCGCTGCCCGCCCGCGGCGAGCAGCACGCCGTCCTCGACGCCCTGCGCGCCGCGGCGGCCGGCCGCGTCGGGATCAGCCCCCTCTACGTCCCCCTCGAGCACACACGGCGCTCCCTGCGCCACGCCCAGGTCGCGCTCGACTCCCTGCCGCCCGGGCGGGCGGGCCTGCGCCAGCTCGACGACACCCCGCTCACCGACCTGGTGCTGGCCAATCTGGACAGCACCAGGCGCGCCGTCAACCGCGTCCTCGGGGGTCTGCTGTGCCTGCCCGACAACGAGCGCACCACTCTGCTCGCCACCGCACGGGCGTGGCTGCATGCCCGCGGCTCCGCGGCCGACGCCGCCCGCTCCCTGTACTGCCACCCCAACACGGTCCGCTACCGCATGCGGCGCCTGGAGGAGCATCTGCGCGGCTCGCTCGACGACCCCCTGGTCGTCGGTGAACTCGCCGTGGCCATTGACGCCCTCGGCGCTTTCCCCGCCCTCCTTCACGACCACCACGGCGTCCCCCGCACCACCTGACCCCGCCCGCCCGCGACGGCGGCCCCGCCCGCGACGGCGGCCCCGCCCGCGTGATGCGCCTGGAAGACCTGCGCGACCCCGCACACGTCGACTCCGCGGTGACGACCATCGACACCAACCTGCTCGGAACCATCCGGGTCATCGACGCCTTCACCCCCCACCTGCTCCGACGCGGCGCCGGCACCTTCATCACCGTCACCTCGGGCATCGCCTTCCTCCCCTTCCCGCCGATGCCCAGCTACGCCGCCTCGAAGGCCGGCGTGCACGCCTACTCCGAGGCGCTGCGCGCACAGCTGGAAGGCACCGGCGTCGGCGTCGTCGAACTCGTCCCCCCGACCGTCGCCACGGCGGGCCAGGAAAAGGTGAACCCGCGCGCGCTGGCGCTCGACGCCTTCGCCACCGAGGCCGTGCAGCTGCTTTCCCAGGACCCCACGCCCCGCGAGATCCTCGTCGAGGGCGTCCTCATGCACCGCTGAGCCGAGCGCGACGGCACCTACGACCGCCTCGTCGCCGAGCTCTCCCGGGCCCTGTCCGTGCTGCTCCCGAGCCACCGCGGCTGACACCACCGCGCACGGACCGACCGGCGGGCAGGGCGTCGGCGGCACGCGCACCCCACACAGGCCGTCAGGCCGAACCACTCGCGGGCAGCGGCCGCGACCCGCCCGGAGCAGGGCCCGGAGCGCCGGCTCCGAGGCCTGCGACAAACGCCTCTGTTCCCGCGGGCGCCGCGCACGCCGCCCTCGACGGTTTCCTCGCACCGGCCCCGCAGGCACTTGACGTCGCGTGGCTGCCGACCGTCTGGGCGGGGGCGCGAGGACGCCCGGTACTGGCCCCGTAGGGGCGGCGGCCGGTCAGTCGTTCCGGCGGGCGAGCGGCACGCGGGAGCGGGTGAAGGCGGCGGCGATCAGCCCGGCGAACAGGGGCAGGCCGATGACCAAGGCGGCCAGTGCGGGCCATGGGACGACCAGAGGGCCGCTGCCGATCGTGAGCGATCCGGCGCCGCCGAAGCCGGCTTCGAGGCCGAGGGCGGGAAGCCGTTGGAGGGCTGCTGCGGGTACCAGCCCGGACAGGCCCCCGACAACGGCGCCCATCGCCGCGATCAGGGCGCACTGGAAGGCGGACAGCCGACGCCGGATCCGGGGGGCGGCGCCGACGGCGGCCAGGGTGGCCAGGTCCCCCTTGCCGTCGGTGACCGCCAGGCCGGTGGCTATGGCGGCGGCGGCGATCGCCACCGCCGAGGCAGCGGCGGCGAGCCCCAGTGCGAGCGTGTCCCCGGAGCCGGGCCGGTAGCCGCGTTCCACCGCGAGGCTGCCGGGACCTGTTTGGGCCACCGCTGCGGTGGCCTGCTGCTCCTGGGCCGGCGTCAGGGCGCGGGCGGGGCGCCAGAGCGACTCGTGGCCGACCGGGAACAGCTCGAGCGCCTCGGCGGCCGCCGGCGGCAGGACCACGCGGGCGGCCCGGACGGGGCCCGCAGCGGCGACGGCGGGCAGGCTGATGGTGCTGAGCTGGTTGCCCTCCGGGCCGCTGACACCGTACCGGGTGAGCTCCAGGACCACTTTGCCGTCCTGGAGGTAGCCGGGGTCCGACACGACGGCCTGCCCGCTCGCCAGGGCGCGGACTGCGGCGGGCGAGTCGACTCCGAGCATGTTGTGCAGAACGGCCGCATCGCCGCTGATCACATCCCGCATGCCCTGAGGCTCGGGGGTGGTACCGGCGCAGCGGCGGGGCTGCCCGTACAGTCCGGCCGGTCGAAGGCATTCATGGCCGGGGGCGGGGAGCGCCCTCACCCGGCCGCAGAACGAGCCGGGCGTGCCGTCGCACGCCCCGTAGGTGAGCGTGCTGAGGTCGGCGCGCGGTCCCAGCCCGGGCACCGCCCCTTCGACAGCCGCCCGCAGCTCGGCGGCGCTGTGCTCGGAGGCGGCCGTGGCGGCGTTGCCCCTGACAGCGACGGCCCGCAGGTGCACGGCGCCGGTGGGGGCCGAGGCCACGTACGCCGCGCGGGCGGCGGCGTCGCCGCTGGCCTGGACGGTCAGCACAGCGGCCGCTCCGGCGACGGCGGCCATCACGGCGGCGACCGCCGGAGCGGTGCGCCCGCGGTGGCGGGCGGCGTCGCGCAGCGCGAGGCGGGGGACGAGCGGAAGGAAGCGGCTGAACCGGCCGAACAGGCTGATCAGCAGCGGGGTGCAGGCGATCAGGCCGAGTTCGGCGAGCACCGAGCCGACCAGCACCGAGTACGCGCCGACCCCGACGAGTTCACCGGCCAGGGCGACGGCCGCGCCGGTCAGTGCGATCAGCGCGCCGACCGCGGCGAGCCACTTCGCGGGGGGTTGGGCGGTGATCCGGCCGGTGAGGGCGGCCGACACGGGCTGCCGGGAGGCCTGGACTGCCGGGACGACGGCGGCCAGCACGGCGGCACCCACCCCGATCGCCATGATGCTCAGCAGGTCGGCGCAGTTCAGCGCGAAGTGGCCGAACCGGGTCCCCGACCGGTCCTCCAACCAGGGACGGCCGGCCAGCGCGGCCGCCGTGCCCAGCACCACGCCGGCCCCCGCACCGGCGCCCCCGAGTACGACGGCGCCGCCGAGCACCACCCGGCGGATGTGGGCCCGATCGCCGCCCGCGGCGGCGACCAGGGCGAGCTGGCGTCGGGAGCGGCGGGCCCCGACCGCGAACGCCGGACCGGCGAGCAGCACGATCTCCAGCAGTGCCAGGCCGACCGCGGTGGCCGCGACGGTCCTGGTCCGGAACGCGGCCGCGGTGTCGGCCGGTCCGGCGGCGCCGCGGTCCGTGGTGGAAGGAGGCGGGTCGGCGAGGACGGTCCGCGAGGCCACGGTGAAGCCGAACGCGTTCGCGTGCTGTACCGCCTCCCAGGTGAAGGCGGCTCGCCCCGGCAGGGCGACCAGGAAGTCACGGGCGCCGGGCGTGTCCGCCGGATCTTGCGCATCGGGCAGGGCGCGGAGCAGCCCGCTCAGCTCGCCGGGCCGGCCGATCAGCCGCTTCGCCGCCAAGTCCCCCGGGTACTCGACGGCGGCGGTGATCCGCAGCGCCACGGTGGTGCCCTTGAGGGTGGTCTCCTGGCCGACCGCCAGGCCTGAGTCGGCCAGGAAGCCGGTGGTCGCCGCGACCTCGAAGGGCTCGGCCGGCCAGGCGCCCCGGCGCAGCGCGGCGATGCCGGCCGCCAGCGGGTCGCGTAGATCCGCCCCCCAGACCTGTACCCGGTCCTGACCGTAGGCGGTGCTGGCCAGGTGGTACCCGGTCGGCGCCTCGATGGGCAGCACCCTCGCCCCGGTGGGCAGCGCCTGGGCGAGCAGCCGCTCCAGCGGCTGGACGCTACGGGCCTGCTCCTCGGTGGTCGGCGTGGGCTTCGGTCCGTTCTGGGACAGGATCGAGACGGTGCCGGCCGACGGGTCCGGCCCCTGCTCCAGCTGCCATCCCGGCCGCGCGCTGGTGCTGACGTACGCGTCGGCGGCGCCCATCAGGCGCGAGCTGCGCTCCTGCGCAGTGAGCTGGGTGCTGCGGGCCACGATGTCCGCGCCGGTGACCGCCATCACGGGCAACGCGATCATGGCGATGATCAGGGCGCTACGGCCCTTCGCACGCAGCGCGTCACGGCGTGCGATGCGCAGGGCAGCCCGCCATGCCGCGCTCATCGGCGCTCCCCGGTGGCCTCGGCGACGGGTGCGCAGCAGTCCTGCCCGGCGCCCTGCGGCCGGGCCGCCCCGTCCACAGGCAGGACGGCCTTCTCCCGGGCCGAGTGTGCGGCTGTCACGGTCTGCTCCCTCTCCCCGGCTGCCACCCGGGGAACCGGGCACAACGAAGCTGTCGTCCCAGGTGCGAACCGGGTACCAGGACCCGGGGCGACACCTTTCTGCTCCGCCCGGTCGGATCCGACCGGGCGGACCGCCCCTGGCGGAATGCATACCAGGTATGTATATCCGGGTGTGCGCGAGGCTTCAAGCGGCGGCCGGGCTTCCGGCCGGCCGTACCCGGAAGACAGCCCCTCCGGGCAGCAGCCCGACCCCAGGGTGCCCCTGCGACGGCTCCTCGGCCCCTGCTCGCCCTGGCACCCGAGGGGCTGCGGACGCCCTCCGGCACTGGCGCCTGCCCTGAAACCGCGACAGCAGCGCTCCCGGCGCCGAACCGGTGGCCACCATCGCGGGCGCGGACCGCGCGGCCGCGTCGGCCGGCCCCAGCAGATGATGCCGATTTCCGCAGGGCGGCGGCCTCGTCCCCACGGCTGAACCACCCTCTCCCGTCCGGGGTGTTGTTGCGGCCCACAGGAAACGTTGTCGGTGTCCACAGGGGGCCGGTCGGTGCCTCGCCATCAGGATGGACCCGTCGGTCCGGCGTCCCTTGCAGCGGCCCGGGCCGCTGCAAGGGACGCCGGACCCTGCGGGATCCGTATCAGGGAAGAAGAGATGAGCAACCTCGCCACCAACTTGAAGGACTCGGCCGGGCAGTACCTCGGGCGGCCGGCGGTCCGCGCCGGCGACATGGTCCTCACCTATGCCGATCTGGACGAACTCAGCGCCCGTGTGGCCGGCGGGCTGCTCGCGCACGGCGTGCGGCCCGGCGACCGGGTGGGCATCGTGCTGCCGGACGTCGCCGCGTTCCCGGTGCTCTACTACGGGGCCCTGAGGATCGGTGCGGCCGTCGCCGTCGCGGATCCCGGCCCCTGCCCGCGCCCGGTACGGCGCCGGACCTGGTACCGCCGTGCGCGGATCGTGTTCGCCGCCGGCAGGGCATGCGGTGCCGCGCAGACAGGCCGGGACCGGGACGGGTGGCAGGTGAACGTCGGCTCCGACTTCCTGGACCAGGTCGCCCAATGGCCCCAGCACGCGTCCCTGGTGTACCGGGACGACGACGACACGGCCGTCGTCCTGGAACACTCCGACGGCACGCGGGCGGAGGAGGAGCAGGATCACGAGGTCGAGCTGACGCACGGCCTGATGCGGGAGGCGGCGTTCGTCGCCGCCACCGTGCTGCTCGACCTGGTGCCCGGCGACACCGTCCAGGGCTGCCTGCCACTGTTCCACCCGCTCGGTCAGTCGTGCGGCCTCAACGCGGCGGTCCTCGCCGGCGCCTGCCTGTCCCTGCGCCCACCCGGCCCGCCGGGCCGACGAGTCGTCTGCGGCCGGGCCGCACGGCGGACGTTCTCCACCGCCGCCGCGCCCCTGTGCCCGGACACCCCCGACGTGGCCGGCGTCCGCCCGCGGGCCCGCGGCAGGACCGCGACGGCACCCGGTGCGCCCTGCACGAGTACCCGACCCCTTGCCGGGACCGGCAGGGACGGACGCCGCCGCTCCGGTGCCCCCGCGGAGTGCAGGCCGTGACCCACCACGAGCCCGCCCAGGTGCCCTCCCAGGGGTCCGGCAGGACCTCATGCTCCATGGACGCCGTCATGGAGCTGATCGGCGATTCGGCCTTCTGCGTTCCCGTGCCGGTCTCCCTGCGCTACGAGGTCGGTGAGCCGTACGCCGTCTTCCTCGACATCCACACCGGTGCGCAGGGACCGGTCACCTGGTTCTTCGCCCGCGACCTCCTGTTCACCGGACTCCACCGGCAGAGCGGCCACGGGGACGTCGCCGTCGGCCCGGACACGGGAGGCGACGCCGGGAACCTCCTCATCTCGCTCACGGGCGAGGACGCGGCGGCCGTCCTCCGGGTGCCGACGGCCGACATCCGCCGCTTCCTGCAGCAGACCGAGCTGATCGTCCCGGCCGGGACCGAGGACGAGCACGTCGACATCGACGCACTCGTCCACCGACTCCTCGGCCACCCGGCCTCGTGATCCCCCAACCGGGCCCCGCCGCCGGCCCGGCCCCCGGTGGTGACGGAACCGCATACTCCATACCAGTCACCCGATCCCCGAAGGCCTGACGATGAGCCCCGACAGCAAGCGACGCCACGAACCCCACCCGCTGGTCGGCACCTTGGTCACCGACACGCTATCCGGCCGCCGCGGCATCGTGACCGCGGCGGTCAAGGAGTACTCCCGCTGGACGGAGCACCTCCTGCGCTGCGAGCTCTACCTCCGACCGGAACGCGGCGGACTCGAATGGTCCGTCCCCGATCACTACGTGGAGAAGGCGGTACCGCCGGCCGACCCGCACCTCCCGTCCGCCGACCGCTGACCCCACCGGATGCACGACCACTCAACCGCAGGGCTCAGCAACCGGGCGAGGAGGCCGTGGCCAGGGTGGTTGCGGACGCGACAGCCAGGATTCTCCGCGAGTTCAACCACAAGTGCGTCACCAAGAGTGCCATCACGTCACCCGCCGTGATGGCGGGATTTGGGCGCCACGGCACATCGCTCCCTGGGCTGGACCGACGGGCTGCTTCCGCTGGCACGGACCTAGCCATCGCGGGGGAAGGAGGGCGGTGCCGCGGGCAGGAGGGTGTCGAAGTCGTAGCGGCTCTTCTGTGCAACCCGGCACGATGCCAGGTTGTCCACCTGGTGCAGGAGTTCGAGACGCTCCAGCCCGTCGGCTTCGAAGGTGTCGAAGGCCCAGTTGGTGAGTGCCTCCAGAGCGCGGGAGGCCACTCCCCGCCCGCGGGCGTGCGCCGCGGTCCAGTAGCCCACTTCGGCTGCCGGTTTGCCGGAGGTGACTTTCTTGAGGACCACGTTGCCCGCCAACTGTTCGCGATCTGAACCGGGTTGTACCTCAAGGACAGTGAAGCCGAACCGGTCCTCCGCTGCCCAGCCCTGCTGCTGAGCCTGCACCCAGCGTGTCCCGTCGGAATCGTTGTCCACGACAGAGCTCGCCCACCGGCGCAGTGCCCGGTCCCGGCTCACCTCGACCAATGCGGCAACGTCCTCCATGCGCCAGGGACGAAGAACGAGAGCGGGAGAGACCGGCGACGCGGCCACCTGAAGTACGACCGGGGAACTCGTCAACCGATGATGTGCGGCGGCGTTTTCACTTTGCGCAATCTTCTCCCACGCTTCCTGAGCCGTGGTCACATCAGACACAGCCGCCTTTCGGAGCTTCAGAAATGTCTCTTCCCCCGCGTGTCCGGGATAAGCACCCCCTGCGTTCAAACGGTCAAGCCGAGCCACCGCCTGCTCGGCGATTTTGATTTGTGCTCTCGCGGCAGCTTCCGCCTCGCTCTCCGAGGGTTGCTGCAAGACGACCCAGCGCTCGGCAACAGCGAGCATCGTCGGGTCGGTCGGGTCGTTCTGGGTCAACCGCTTCTTCCACTGGTCCAGGACGACTCGCAGTACCCCTAGACGGTGGATGGCGACAGGTTCCGGGCATTCGATGCCTGAAAGTTTGTGGGCGCAGCGGAAGGAATGGGAGGTCGAGTTGGCCCGGTGTCCCCTCTCCATGTCGATACCGCCGCCCGCCCACCAGGTCATGCCGGCAACGGGAGACGGCTCAGGCGGAACGTAGTCGGCGTGTCTCGCGCCGAAGTTCTCCACCAACCCGTGACCTGCGGCGACGCGGCGCTGCTTGTCCCACGTCGCCTGCGGAATCCCATCAAACCCCTTGGCGAAGACGCGCACCGGCTTCCCCTTGCTGTTGAGGTAGATCTGCGGCCTTCCCCTCACGCTCACGATCTGCCATCCGAGATAGACCGGGTTCCTGAGGATCTTGCCGACGGTGCTGACTCGCACGGGGCCCCACGTGCGCCCGTCCATCCGTCAGCCGTCAGTCCCAGTGTGATCCGCCGCTGCGATTTCCCCTGCGCCGCCTCGTCGTGGATACGCTCGATCATGGGCCAGCGGTTGCTGCCCTTCAGCTTGCCCTTCTTCGTGACCTTCAGTCCATCGGGCGGCGTGCCGAGCCACTTTCCGGCGTCCCGATCAACCGCTTTGGCGTCTCTGACCTTCTCCGACAGCAGTCGGCTGTACTCACGAGCCTGCTCCGCCTCGGCGACAATGCGCATGCGGTCAGCGGGGACCTCGGTATCCAGCCGGTCGAGGTAGAAGTACAGCCTCTTCCCCGGCCTGTCGAGGACCTTCAACACGTCCCCCGCACCCTTACGGCTGTACCGCGAGGAGTCGTAGACCCACAAGCAGTCCGACTCGCCGTCGAGAAGCGCCTGTACCGCCTCGTCGAAATCCGGACGCTTGACCCCGGCCTTGTAAGCAGACAGGTTCTCGCGGAAGACGCGGCGGATCGTGTAACCGTTCCGCTTGCCCCAGGCCCGCCCCTGGCTCTCCTCCGACTTCAACGACAGGATGTCTCGCGTGGTGGTCCCCCGGACCACCTGAGACTTCCGAAGGAGAAGATCCAGGTACTTCACCTCGCCCGCCACGGCCCCACACTCCGATCAGCAGAGCGCGTCGGCACCCAGAGGTGGACACCTGACTACGCGCTCTGGGGCGGCTACTGCGCCGCCCTGGCCGGGGCGCTCCGCCGCCACCACGGGTTCGGGGACGAGGCCTGCGCGTTCTTCGACTTCTTCGCCCGGCCGACCACCGAACTGGAGCTGGCCGCCGCCGAGGCGATCGGCCCGGCGGGTCTGTCGGGACCGGAGACCGAGGCGGCGCGCGAGTACGGCCGACTCCTGCAGGCATACGAACAGCTCTTCTGGAATACGCTCGCGGAGCTACCCGGGGGTTGGTTGGATGAGCGGCGTGTTTAGCAACCAGTCCATAGAAACCCCTTGGGGCGTATCGGTGTTCGGCACCGCCGACGTGTCGGCGGCACCGGACCTGGCCCGGCTCAGGCCAAGGGTCCGGGAGACCAGGCCGAAGCCGGCCGAGGCGTTCGCGGAGACGCGCGCCGCCGTCAACCGCGTGCGCGAGGTGCTGCGCGGCCACGGCGTGCCGAACGCGGCGGTCGCGGCCTCGCGCCTGGCCCTGGAGACCGACCAGTTCCACGCCAACGGCGAGCGCAAGTTCCTCGGCTACCTGTGCACCGCCTCCTTCTCCGTCGAGCTGCGCGAACTCGACCTCCTGGAACAGCTGCTGGTCGACGTCGTCGACGCGGGGGCGAACCAGGTCGACGGGGTCGAGTTCGACACCACCGCCAAACGCGAGCTGCACACCGACGCCCGCCGGGCCGCCGTCGCATCAGCCCGGAAGAAGGCGGAGCTGTACGCGGAGGCCGCCGGGGCGCGGCTCGGACCGGTCATCCACATCGAGGACGCCGACGCGGACGAGCCGAGCTCCTACCGGGGCCACGCCGGCGGCGGATCCGGGGGCGGCGAGGCCGATCTCGCGCCGGGCCTGATCCGTGTCTCGGCGGGGGTGCGGCTCGGGTTCTCGCTGATCCACGGCTGACCCGGGCCTTCCCGCCCCGCACCGCGGGGACACCGACCGACTCGGCCGCACGAACCCGTGCGGCCCGCACCCACTGCTCGGGTGCGGGCCGTGCGAGCAGCTCTCTTGTCAGGCCTGCCAGTGCGGCTTGCCGCTGACCATCCGGCAGGTGATCACGCGGCCGCCGGCCTCGTGGGTGCTCTTGCCGAGGTCGTCGTTGCGGCAGAACTGCCCGGCCTTGTAGCAGTTCCCGGCGTTGGAGCGGATCTCGCACTCCCCGGCCGCGGCCGGCTTGGTCTCGGGGGCCTTCGGCTCGACGACCGGCGGCTCCGGCTCGGCCGGCGGCTGGGCCGTGGTCACCTTGGGCTGCGGCGCCGCCTTGGTGGGCGCCGGCTGCGACTTGGGCGCCACGGGGGTCGCCGGAGCCGCGGGCTTGGTCGGCTGGACCGGCGGCACGACCGGCGGCACGACCGCGGCCGGCGGCACCGGGGCGTCCGTGGACGGCGCGGCGGCCGGGGCCGGTGGGGTGGTCGGCTGGACGGGCACGGCCGCGGGCGTGGTCGGCGGGACCACCGGGTCCGGCGCGGCTGCGGGGGTGGAGGCTGCCGGGGCGGCGGGCGCGGAGACCGCCGAGGTGGCGGCGCCCTCCGTCGTGGGGTCACAACCGGTCAGCGCGAGGCCGACGGTGAGGACGAGTCCGGCGACGGCGGCCAGGCCGCGACGACTGCCGCGCATCCGTGAAGGCATGGATGTGAACACTCCGTTCCGCTTGAAAGAGGATCGTGAGTCAATCAGATCTGTGACACGACATGTCCATCGTTCAAGCACTTGTGAGCAGATCGAGATCTGCCGATCACAGAGTGTCGATCATCCGACAAATGCGATCACACACCGCCTATTTCCGGCCATGCCCCGCCTTCCGCCCCTCACCCTGCTTGCCCCTCACCCTGCTTGCCCCGGATCACGGAGTGACCGGGACGTTGGTCACGCCGGCGGTCGCCCGCGTGACGGTGTTGGAGGCGTGGACCACGTTGGGGCGCCCCGCGCAGGCGGACACGGAGGTGATCCGGATCGCGTAGGCGCCGACACCGCCGAGGTCGGAGGTGTTGGAGCGCCAGACGTTGCCGCAGCCGTTCGGAAAGGACGGCGTGGTGGCCGGATTGTGCGTCTCGTAGCCGTTGGCGAAGGTCCCGGGTGCGGTGAACGTCCCCCGGTTCCCCTCGATCAGGTAGCCGCTGCCCTTGACGTCCACCCAGGAGTCGGCGGAGTTCTCGCCGCTGATGCCGCGCCCGTCGAAGGTGTTTCCCCGGATCGTGCCGCCGGTCGTACCCTCCTTCACGTCGATGCCCTCGGCCGTGACGTACGGCCCGATCCGGTTGCCCTCCACCAGCACCCGGTCCGAGCGGTCGGCGCCGCCACTGTTGCCGTGGCAGCCCCAGTTCGAGTTCGCCGAGCCGAGGTAGACGCCCTCGCCGTACGCGGGCTGGACCCGGCCGGTGTACTCGACGACCGAGTTGCGCAGCACGCCGTCCGCGGAGGAGCGGCGGAAGTGCACGCCCTCGTCCTCGACGTGGTGCACGTACAGCCCGTCGATCACCACGTGCGGCGAGGCGTCCAGCACCACACCCTTCTTGGAGTCCTTCACGGTGAAGCCGGTGAGGTTCCAGTAGGGCGCGCCGTACAGCCAGAGGCCGTACCCGGAGTCCCACCCGGAGGCGGGCGCCGGGCAGGAGGGGGCGGAGCCCGACGGGCCGTCGTTGACCAGCACGGCGGTCCGCGGGCCGGTCAGCGTGACGGGCTTCGCGGCGGTCCCCGGGCGCTGGGCGACGAAGGCGCCCCGGTACTCGCCGGGCGCGAGCCTGATGGTCTGCCCGGGCGCGGCGCCGGCGAGCGCGGTCCTCAACTCGGCGGCGGTGGAGACGTCCACGGTCGACGCGGCGGGGCCGGCGGGCACGGCGAGGGCCGCCACCGGCACGGCGGGCACGAGCAGCAGCGCCGCAGCAGTGGCGAGGAGAGCGGAGCGGGGGAACACGCTACCTCCGGCGGGGTCATCGGCGATGGATCAAGTAAAGTTCCCTAACTTTCTTCCCCGCCCCGCCCGCACCCACGCATGCCGCCCCACCGGGAGTCACTTCCGGCGCGAAGCCACCTCCTTGCGCACAGCCCGGACGGCGGCGGCGGCGTCCAGGACGACGGCGGCGACGGCCCGCCCCGCCCCCGGCACGCGGGGGCACCGGTGGAACCGCGCACCGCGCCACCGCGTCCGTCGCGGGCATGAGCGACGACAGCCCCGCAGAACCGACCGCGCAGGTGGACCCGAGGACCGGGGTCGGCGCCGGATGCCTCCTCGCCGCCCTCGGCGCCACGACCGGGGCGCTCGTGTGGGCGCCACGGGCCGCCTCCGGAATAGACGGCGGATTCGAGGGCCATGCCCGCGATCCGAGCGTGCTCTACATCGACCTGCCGCTCATCGTGCTCGGCGGCGCCCTGGTTCCGCTCCTCGCCTGGACGCTCACCACGAGGTGGGTACGCCGCCCCTGGCTCGCGGCACTCATGGCCGTGGCCGCGCTGGCACTCGCGATGTGGGGACTCGGCGAGTGGTGGACCCCCCGCCGACAGCCGGACCCCGGCTACGGCCCCGGAATCTGACCACGGCACCACGACGTCCGGACACGCCGCCCGACCGGCAGCGCTCGGCCCTGATCAGCCGGGATGCGCGCCACGGGGGGATCTGCCGCCGCCCCGACGCCGGCCGGAGTCGTTCCGGCCGGCGGTCGTACCCGGCTGCGGGTGGAGGTACCGCACCTGCCGCCACCGCCACACGCCGGCCGCCGTGTCTCGGCCGGCCGAACCCGCTCGACGCCGCTACCGGCACGGACACCTACGCGGACACCGGCGCGGACACCGGCGCGGACACCGGCGCCGGTGCCGTACCCGGCCGCCCACCGGTCAGTAGACCGGGGCCGTTCGGCGTTCGAAGACCTCGGGGCGGGCGATGTCGAGCGCCGTGGCGACGGCGCCCAGCAGGACGGCCTCCTCGCCGAGCAGGCTCGGGGCGAGCGCGGGGCGCATCACCGTGAGCCCGTGGAGGGTGCGCTCCAGCGGTTCGAGCAGGAGGTCCGCGCTGGCGCCGACGCCGCCGCCGAGGACGACCAGGTCGGGGTCGAGGACCGCCGACAGTACGGCCGTCGCGTAGGCGAGCTGCCCCGCGGCGCGCCGGACGGCGGCGGCCGCCGCCGGGTCGCCGGCCCGGGCGGCGTCGAACACCTGCCGGGCCGTCAGCGGCCCGGACATGCCCAGCTCCCGTGCCGTGCGCACGATCGCCTCGGCCGCCGCCGCCTGCTCGATCGTGCCGCCCGGCTCGCCGTCCGGCCCCGGCGGCAGGGGGACGAGGCCGACCTCCCCGAGGGCGCCGTGCGCGCCCGTGAGCAGTTCCCCGTCCCTGACCACGCCCACCCCGAGCCCGGTGCCGACCAGCAGGTAGGCGAACATCCGGCTGCCGCTCCCCCGGCCGGCCCCCAGGGTGTACTCGCCGAGGGCGGCGAGGTTGGCGTCGTTCCCGACGGTGATCGCGGTCCCCAGGCCGGCGGCTATCCGGTCGAAGAGCCCGGGTCTGCCCCAGTCGGGCAGGCTGGTGGCGTACCGCACGCCGCGCCGCTCCTCGTCCCAGACACCGGGCGTGCCGATCACCGCGTGGACGATCTCCCCGGCCGTCAGGCCCGCCTCGGCCGTGGTCTCCCGGGCGGCCGCCACGACGGCGTCGGCCACCGCGTCGGCGGTGCGGCCCTTGTTGGGCACGTCGCGGCGGGCCGTGATCCCCCCGGCGAGGTCGGCCACGGCCACCCGCAGCCGGGCCCGGCCGATGTCGACCCCGAGCACGTGCCCGGCCGTCGGGTCGGGTTCGTACAGCACGGCGGTGCGGCCGCGCTCGGGGATGTAGCGGCCGGCCTCCCGGGCCAGCCCGGCCGATGCCAGCGCCGCGAGCGCGGTCGAGACGGTGGGCTTGGAGAGGCCGGTGTCGCGGGCGAGCTGTGCCCGCGAGGACGGGCCGCCGGTGCGCAGCAGTTCCAGCAGCAGCCACTCGTTGTTGCTGCGCAGCCGCTGCCGGTTCCACGGCTGCGGCGGCGTCCCGGCCGCCGGAACGGCGGTCGGGACGGCGGTCGGCAGGTGGCTGCTCATCGGATCATCCTCCGGTCCGGACGCTGCACGGAGCGCCCGCTCGGCGCCCCGGCCTGGGCACCGCCCAGTATGACCGGTCGTCAAACCCCTCACCGGCGGGTATTCGCCCCGCCCCGTCGACGGACGGTCACCGGCCGGCTCGTCGCGCCCGCCGACCCCGCGGGTGCGACGGTCTCCTGTCGAACCGGTCCCTCCCACCGGCGCGGGCCCGGACCCGCCTGCGCGCCATTCCCGCCGGTTGACGGGCGGGAATCGGCTCTTGGTCCCGCCGGGAGGGCACGTGATCATTCCTGGCTGTGCGATTCCTTGCCCGCCGGTGCCGACGCCGTCCCGCCTTCGCATCGCCGGGCCCGCGTCGACGGCCCCGCATCGCCGGGCCCCACATGGACGGCCCCCGCGTCGACGACGTCCCGTCGGCGGTCCGGCGCCGGAACGGCGTAGGCCGCGCAGCCGCGCACGGCAGCGCACGGCAGTATCCGGGTTCAGCCGACCCAGCTGCCGGTGAGGCGCTGGACGGCCGAGCCGTCGAGGTCGGCGAGCTTGGTGCCGACGAAGGCGCGGGCCTGCTCGGAGGTCTGCACGCGGAACGGGGGCCGCTCGGCGGTGAGCGCCTCGACGACGGTCGCGGCGGCGTCCTCCGAGGTCTGCGCCTGGCCGAAGGCGGCGAGGGTGCGCGCCGCGTAGACCTCCAGGGCCGGGGCGTAGGGGCCGGCGGCGGTCAGCAGGGCGGGCAGGTCGAGGGCCTGGCTGGCGATGAACTCGCTGGCCACCGCACCCGGCTCGACCACGGTGACGTGGACGCCGACGGTCGCGGCGGCCGGGGCGAGCGACTCCATGAAGCCCTCGACGGCGAACTTCGCCGCGCAGTAGGCCTCGTTGAAGGGCTGGCCGATCACGCCGCCGACACTGGTGACGGTGACCACCCGGCCGCCGCTCGCCCGCAGGTGCGGCAGGGCGGCGCGGGTGACCTCGACGACGCCGAAGAAGTTGACCTCCATCGCCTCCCGGACGGGGTCGAGGCCGTCCTGCTCGATGGTGCCCACCCGGCCGGCCCCCGCGTTGTTGACCACGGCGTCGAGCCTGCCGTGCCGGGCGAGCAGTGCGTCCAGGCACTCGGCGACGGAGGCCGGCTCGGTGACGTCCAGCCGGGCGACCTCGACCCGGTCGGCGACGCCGGCCTCTGCTGCGGCGGCCACCAGCGCGGCGGAGCGGCCGGTGTCGCGCATGGTCGCGACGACTCGGTAGCCGGCGCGGGCGGCGGCCACCGCGGCGGCGAGGCCGATACCGGAGGACGTGCCGGTGATCAGGACGATGCGGTCGGTGGCCATGGGAGCTCCCTGAGGGTTTGTGTGCGTGCACACACACCCTAGCAGGATGTGTGCACGCACACGCAAACCGGTAGAGTGGCCGGCATGGCGCGCACCGACCTCACCCTGGGAGACCTCACCGCCCGCGACCACGCCTTCTACGGCCTGGTCTGGGCCGGCACCACCCTGACCACCCTGGTCGACCAGGCCCTCACCAGGGCCCACGACCTGCCGCTCTCCTGGTTCGAGGTGATGCTCTGGCTGCACGGGCAGGAGTCCCCGGTCGCCGCCTCCGACCTCGGCGCCAAGACCCTGCTCAGTCGCAGCCAGGTCTCCCGGGTCGCCGACTCCCTCCAGGCCCGGGGGCTGGTCGAGCGCGCACCCTCCCCCACCGACGCCCGTTCGGTGCGGATCGCCCTCACGCCGGAGGGCCGCGCGCTCTTCGCCGCCGCCGACGCGACCCGCCGCGCCGCGCTCGCCGAGGCCTTCGACGACCGACTGGACGACGCGGACATCGCCGCACTCGAAGCCGTCTGGGCCAAGCTCAAGCAGCCCCGGACCGGCTGACGACGCGGCGTCGACCGGCACCGTGGCCCGCACCGGCACCGGCACCGGCACCGGCACCGGCAGTCGGCGTCGCAGCCGGCACCGCCACGCGTACGGCGACCGGCACCACGGCCGCCGTCGTGGCCGCCGCCAGGGCCGGCACCGCGCCCGCCTACAGCATCCGCTGCGGATCAGTCAAGAATCGACCAGCCTGTGGGCGTGCCGCACCCGGGCGGGCGATCATGGGAGCATGCGGTTCCGGAACGGCGGAGGAGGAGAGGGCGCCACACCCGCGAGCACGGACGTCACGGCGTTCGCGGCAGCGGCGGCGGCCTTCGCCGGAAGCGACAGCGACCTCACCGAAGGTGACAGCCGGGATCTGCTCCGTGACCTCCTCGCCGTCCTGCCCGCCGGCGTGGCACTGCTCGACGACCGGCTGCGCTGGCAGTACCTCAACGCGGCCTTCACCACCGCCACCGGCCTGCGTCGGGCCGACCTGCTGGGCCGGCCCGCCGAGGCGACGCCGTTCGCGGGCGCGGCCGACACGCTGCGCCGGGTCCTCGCCGACGGCCGGGACCGCGAGCAGGCCACCGGCGGCCCGGCGAGCCCGGGCGCACCCGTGCCGCCCGGCCTGCGGGTCCGGTACCGCCCCCTGTCGGCGGGCGGACGTGTCACGGGCGTGGTCGTCGTCGTGCTGGACGACCCCGATCCCGCGCAGGAACTGCGACGCGAGCTGGCCCAGGCCCGGACCAGGCTGGCGCTCCTGGACGCCGCCGCCGAGCGGATCGGCACCACCCTCGACGTCGGCACCACCTGCGCGGAACTGGCCGCCTTCGCCGTTCCCCGGCTGGCCGACCTGGTCACCGTCGACCTCCTGCCCGTGGACGCCGAGGTGCGCCCCGGCGGCGCACCGGGCCTGCGGCTCCGCCGCGCCGCCGTCGACTGTGCGGACCGGCTGCGCCCGGCCGTCGCCGACCTGGCCCGCCCGGGCGAGTCGGTCCGCCACCGCGACGGCTCGGCCGCGGCGCGCGCCCTCGCCTCGGGGGTCGCCGTCCTGGTCGGGCCGCGTTCCGCCGAGGATCCGGCCGACGCCGCGCCCGACCCGGCGAGCCTGGCCGCGTACCGGGCCGCCGGCGTCACCTCGGTCCTGGTCGTTCCGCTGACCGCGCGCGGCAGGCTGATCGGGCTGCTGACGCTGGCCCGCGCCGGAGGCGGAGGCGGAGGCGGAGGTGACGGTGGCGGTGGCGGCCCGGGCTCGGGTGCCGGCTCGGGCTCCGGAGGCGGCTCGCCCGCAGGGACCACCCCAGCCGCTTCTCCCTTCTCACCCGCCACCACCCCACCTGCCGTGCCCCCGACCGCCCCCGTCTTCACGACCGACGAGGCCGTGCTGGTCGGCGACCTCGCCGCCAGGGCCGCCACCAGCATCGACAACGCCCGCCGGTACAGCCGCTCGCAGGGCATCGCCCTCGACCTCCAGCGCGCCCTGCTGAGCGAGCCGGGCAGCCCGCACCAGAACCTCGAACTCGCCTCCCGCTACCTCCCGTCCGGCAGCAGCTCGGTGGTCGGCGGCGACTGGTACGAGACCGTCCGCCTGCCGTTCGGGCGGACGCTGCTGGTGATGGGCGACGTGATGGGCCACGGCGTCGAGGCGGCCGTCGACATGAGCACCTACCGCTCCACGCTGCGCGACGTGGCGGGCATGGACCTGCCGCCGCACCGCATCCTGCGCCAGCTCGACACGGTCATCGCCGCCAACGAGTCCGCCCGTCCGGCCACCTGCCTGCTCGCCCTGGCCGACCCGGGCCGCCGCCGCTGGACCTTCTCCAGCGCGGGCCACCTGCCGCCGGCGCTGATCGCCCCCGACCGGCCGACCGAACTCCTGCAGATCCCGACCGGCCCGCCGCTCGGCACCGGCCTCGGCGGCTACGAACAGGTCAGCCGCGAGCTGCTGCCCGACGAAACCCTCCTGCTCTACACGGACGGCCTGGTGGAGCGGCGCGGCGAGGACATCGACGCCTCGCTCGCCCGGCTCGCCGCGCTGCGGCTCCCCGCAGCCGGGGAGCTGGACGACCTGCTGGACGCGGTGCTGCACGCGCTCGGCCCCGCCGCCCCCGGCACCGGCCCGGCCGAGGACGACATCGCCGTACTGGCCGCGAGGCCCCGGCGCCGGCCCTGACCCCGCTCCGGTCCGGGGCGCCCACTCCGCACTCCGCACTCCGCACTCCGCTCAGAGCTTGGCCAGCGCCTGCTCCAGGTCGGCCCAGAGGTCCTCGGGGTGCTCGATGCCGACGGCCACCCGGACGGTGCCCGGGCTGATCCCGGCCGCGGCCAGCTCCGCGTCGTCGAGCTGCCGGTGCGAGGTGCTCGCCGGATGCAGGACGAGCGTGTGCACACCGCCGAGCGAGGGCGCGAGCGAGGCCAGCCGCACCGACTCGGTGAAGGTGCGGGCGGCGTCCCGTCCACCGGCCAGGTCGAAGGCGAGCACCCCGCCGCCGAGCACCCCGCCCTGCCCGTCGGGCAGCAGACGGCGGGCGAGTTCGTGGTCCGGGTGGCCGGTCAGGCCCGGGTAGTGGACGGCGGTGACGGCCGGGTGCGCGGCGAGCCGGCCGGCCAGGTCGAGCGCGGTCTCGCAGTGCCGGCGCATCCGCAGCCCGAGGGTCTGCATCCCGCGCAGGGTCAGCCAGGCGGCGAACGGGTCGAGGGAGGCACCCAGTTCGATCGCGTACTCCCAGACGCGGTGGTGCAGCTCGGCCTCGGCGAAGACGGCGACACCGGCCAGCACGTCGGAGTGTCCGCCCAGGTACTTGGTGGCCGAGTGCACCACGATGTCGGCGCCGTACTCGATCGGGCGGCAGAGCAGCGGGGTCGCGAAGGTGTTGTCCACGACGCTCAGCACACCCGCGTCCCGGGCCACGCCGATCAGCCCGGGCAGGTCGGTGACCCGCGTGGTCGGGTTGGAGACGGTCTCCAGGTGCAGCAGGCGGGTGGTGGGCCGCAGGGCGGCGCGCACCTCCTCCGGGTCGTCGCCCCCGACGTGCGTGACCTCCACGCCCCAGCGCGCCGCCAGGTCGGCGAGGGTGGCGAACGTGCCGCCGTACAGGCTCCGCTGGGCGATCACGTGGTCCCCGGAGCGGAGCAGGGCGAGCAGCACGGTGTTGATCACGCCCATCCCGGACGCGGTGGCGAGCGCACCGGCGCCGCCCTCCAGGTCGGCGACCGCGCTCTCCAGCGAGCGGACCGTCGGGTTGCCGTAACGGTTGTAGAAGAAGGCCTGGTCGGGGCCGGTGAAGGCGTGCGCCAGCGCGTCGCTGTCGGGGAAGGCGAACACGTGGCCCTGGTGCAGCGGCACCCCCAGCGGCCGGCTGCCGGCCACCTCCTCGACGGGCGGGTGGACGATCCGGCTCTCGGGGCGCAGCCCGTGGTGGAAGTCGCTCATGCCGACCATCCTCACCGGCGGACAGCGGGCCGGACCAGGGCCAATCCGGTTCCGGTGGCCCGGAAACGGTGGCCGCCCGCCACCGCTCCGGTGCCACCGGGTGCCACCGGGTGCCATCCGGCGCCACCCGGTGGCACCGGGAGCCACGGTCCGTCAGCGGCGGCGACTGAAGACTCGCTTGGCGGCGTAGACGATCGCGACGACCAGCAGGACGAAGAAGACGATCACCAGGATGACCACGATCAGCAGGAACTTGCCCAGCTTGGCGAAGAAACCTTTCTTCTTCTCCTTCTCGGCCGCCATCGGCACCACCGCCGCCCCAGGTGCAGGCGCAGATGCCTGCACCTGCGCCTGCGCGCCGACCTGGGCGACCGAGCCCGCCCGATCCACCGCCGAGGACGCCGCGACGGCACTCCGGGGCGCGGCCGCCGCGGCGCCCGCGGTCAGGGCGGTCGGGACGGCGGCGGCGAACAGCGCCACCAGGAATCCGGCGGCCCAACGGGCGATACGGTGCGTCATCATGCTCCTCTTTCCGGGTGCGGGAGCATCACGTCGCCTACCTGCGGCCGCGCCGCCCCCGCCAAACTTCTACAGCAGTGTAGAAATATAATCGACCCAGCCCGCCCCGCCGCACGCTTCTCGACAGGGGCCGGGAGGCGGGATCCACCGTGCACCGGAGCCGCCGACGATGTCGGTGCCAGGGCGGAGGATGGTCGGTATGGCAACCGTCTCTCCCGCATCGCGCCTGATCACGGCCGCAGCCCGCGAAACGCTCCGCCCGCTCGGCCTCCGGCAGCGCGGGCGGTCGCGGACGTGGATCGACGACCGGGGCTGGTGGCTCGGTGTGGTCGAGTTCCAGCCGTCGCGCTGGAGTCAGGGCTCGTTCCTGAACGTCGGTGTGATGTGGCTGTGGCACGACCTGGACGATCTCGCGTTCCACCTGGGCGGCAGGGAGGAGGGGCACCTGGAGTTCGAGGACGAGGCCCGGTTCGCGCCCCTCGCGACGGACCTCGCCCGGTCGGCCGCCCACCGGGCCGTGGAGTACCGGGGGCTGCTCGACAGCCCGGCGAGCGCCGCCCGGTATCTGGCGGCGCGTCCCGCCCGGCGCGGCAACCCCTGGGACAACCTCGGCACCGCGATCGCCACCGGGCTCGTCGGCGACGCCGGCACGGCCCACGACCGACTCGCCCGGGCGGCACAGCAGTTGCACGGCTGGGACGTCCCCTGGATGGTCGAGGCCCGTCGAACCGCCCTGCAACTCCGCGATCTGGTGGACGACACCGCTGCTTTCCGCGGTTGGGCGGCCGAGCGGATCACGTCCTCCCGGCAGAAGCTGAAACTGGGGCCGCCGCCGGCCGAGCTCCCCGAGGAGCTCCGACTGCCCTGAACCGGCCTCCCGTTCGGGATCACGCCCGCGGCCGGCCGGCCGGACATGACGCCCTCGCCCGCAGCACCCCTCGCCCGCAGCACCCGGACACACACCGCCAGGACACGCACCGCCACCGAAGTCCGCGGCGAGAACGCGCCGCAAGCGCGCCCCGGAGCCGATCCGATCCCCTGCACAGGGCCGCACGCCGGTTCTACCGTATCCGCAGAGGGGCGAGCCACAGGTCGAGCGGACGGGGGCGATCAGGGTGGAGCGGGAGCGTCTCGCCGGGGTGACCGGGCGGGGTGGGCCGGGGTCGGGGTACGCGGTGGGCGGCCGGCTCGTGCTGACGTCCGCGCACGTCACCGGCCCTGCCGGTGCCCGGGTCGAGGTGTTCCACCCGGGCGGCAGCGGCGCGGCGGGCGGGACGGTGGTGTGGTCCGGACGACCGGACGGGCGGGACGACGCCGCGCTCGTCCTCGTCGACGAGTCCCCGCACTGGCGGGCGCCGACGGGCCCGGTCGGGTGGGGGCGGCTGGTGACCGATCGGCCCGGCGCCGCGTGCGAGACCTGGGGTGTGCCGGCCGAGGCACAGCGCCCCGGGCTCCCCGTCGAGGTCTCGCAGCCACGCGGGGAGGTGAATCCGGGCAGCGGGTTCGTGAACAACCAGTACGTCATGGACCTCAGCCGGCCGGCCTCGGGGTGGCCGGCGGACGGCACTTCGCCGTGGGCGGGCCTGTCGGGGGCTGCGATGTTCTGCGGCCGGCTCCTGACCGGGGTCGTCGCCTCCGACCGCGCGCGCTCCGGGCACGGCCGGCTGAACGTCGTTCCGGTCTACGTCCTCCACCACGACCCGGCTTTCCGTACGGCCCTCGCCCGGCACGGTGGCGGGGCGGACGGCGGGCTGGAGGCGGTGGAGTTCCAGCACCTCGCCGAGCGCGCGGTCGGCGCCGGGCGCCGGAGGTGGCCCACACCGACGGCGCTCCTGCAGGCCCGGCACCAGGTCGTTCCGTTCCACGGCCGTGACGAGCTCCTCGGTGAGCTGCGGGCGTGGTGCGCTCCGGGCGGGTTCGGTGCCCGGCTGCTGCACGGCCCGGGCGGGCAGGGGAAGACCCGCCTCGCGCACCACCTCGGCCGGCTGCTGGCGGCCGAGGGCTGGGCGGTGCTCTGGCCGCGCCCGGACGCCGCCGCCGCGGACCTGCGGCAGGTCCGGGACGCGGCGAAGCCGCTGCTGATCGTCCTCGACTACGCCGAGACCCGCACCGACCAGCTCACCGCGCTCGTCGAGGCCGCCGACGAGCACCCCGGCACCACCCCGCTCAAGCTCCTGCTGCCGGCCCGGACGGCCGGCGACTGGTGGCGCCAGGCGCGCACCGCCACCCGCCTCGCCGAGGACCACCTCGCCCACGCACCGGTCCACCACCTCGCGCCGCTGCAGGACGAGACCGGTGACCGTCCGGGTGCCTACCGCGCCGCCGTCCGGGCGTTCGCCGCCGCCCTTCCGGGCGTCGACGGGCTCGCCGGCCACGACTGGGCGGGGGCCGCCGCCCGCCTGGCCCCGCCGCAGCTCGACCAGGACGCCTACGGCAACGCCCTCACCCTCCACATGACCGCCCTCGCCGACCTCCTCGACACCGCCCGGCCCGAACCGGCCGAACATGTCGACCCGGCCGATCATGTCGATCCGGCCGAGCATGTCGATCCGCCCGAACCGGCCGAACCGGTACGCGGCCGGGCGGAGGACGTCGAGGACCGGCTGCTGGACCGCGAGAGCCGGTACTGGCGTCGGACCGCCGCCGCCCGCGGCCTCACCCCCCGCCTCAGCCACACGACCCTGGAGACGGCGCTCGCCGCCGCCCACCTCACCGGCGCCGCCGACCGCGAGGACGCCGACCGGCTCTGGCGACGGCTCCCCGAACTCGCCGACCAGACCCGCGACCACCGCAACCGGGTCACCGCCTGGCTCGCCACCCTCTACCCCACCGGCCCCGGCCCCGGCGCGGCGCCCTGGGGATCACTGCAACCCGACCGCCTGGCCGAGCGCCACATCGGCCGGGCCCTGGAAGCCGACCCCCACCTCGCCGACCACCTCCTCGACGGCGCCGACCACGCCCAGGCCGCACGGCTCCTCACCGTCTACAGCCGGGCGGCCGCCCACCCCGTCTTCCGGCACCGCCTCGACATCCGGCTCACCGCCCTGTGCGTACGCCACCACCGGCAACTGGCCCGGCACACCGTCGGCACCGCCACCCGCACCGACCACCCGGGGCCCCTCATCGCCGCCCTCGACACCGTCACCGGCGACCCCGCCACTCCCCCCGACGACCTGGACCTGCTGCACGAGCTGTTCCCCCAGTCCAGCCAACGCCTCGCCGCCACAGCCGTCCGGCTCACCCGGGCTCTCGTCGGCCGGTACCGCGCCCTGGCCGAGGCCGACTCCGGCTCCGGCGCCCATCTCCCCTACCTCGCCAGCGCCTTGAACAACCTCTCGATCCGTCTGAGCGACGCAGGACAGCGGTCCGAGAGCCTGACCGCCGTCCAGGAAGCAGCCAGTCACTACCGCACCCTCGCCGAGGCCCACCCCGACACCTACCTGCCCGACCTCGCCAGCGCCCTGAACAACCTCTCCATCGGCCTGGGCGAGGCAGGACAGCAGGCGGAGAGCCTGGCCACCATCCAGGAGGCCGTCGCCATCCGCCGCACCCTGGCCCGGGCCGACCCCGAGGCCCACGTCCCCGACCTCGCCATGGCCCTCAACAACCTGTCCAACCGCCTGGGCGAGGCAGGGCGACCGGAGGAAAGCCTGGCCGCCGTCCAGGAAGCCGTCGCCATCCGCCGCACCCTGGCCCGGGCCCACCCGGACCTCCATCTCCCCGAACTCGCCAACGCCCTCAACAACCTCTCCATCCACCTGAGTGCGCCGGAACAGCAAGCGGCCGCCCTGGCTGCCATCCGGGAAGCCACCACCCACTACCGCGCGCTCGCCCGGGCCAACCCCGACGCCTACCTCCCCGACCTCGCCATGGCACTCACCAACCTCTCCATCCACCTGGAGGGGGCGGGACGACGGGCCGAGGCCCTGTCCGCCGTCCGGGAAGCCGTCGCCATCCGCCGCACCCTGGCCGCGAGCGACCCGCTGCTCTTCGCGGCCCTCCTCCGGCAGTCGCTGGAGGTGGCCGACTGGCTCGAAGGGACCGAGCCGTAGCCCGGCGGTCCGGGAAGCCCTTGTCAGGGCGGCGGACTGCACCGGGGGACGGGCCGTGCGGCGCCGCAGCGTCGGAGCCGTGCGGCGCCCGCCGCACAGGCCGGCCGGGGTGATCAGGACGGCCGCGACGGCCGGGACGGCCGGGCCCGTCAGAGCTGTTCGGGGACCCCGGGGGTCAGCCGGCGGAGGCGGCCGGCCAGGTCGGGGGCGGCGAACGCCTCCGCGATCCGGGCCGGGTCCTCGCCGAGGTGCTCCCAGGAGTCGTAGTGGACCGGGACCACGGTGCGGGCGCCGAGCGTACGGGCGAGTTCGGCGCCCTCGTGGGCGCTCATCGAGAAGGCGCGGTCCCCGGTGGAGGGGAAGTGGGCGTCCCCCAGGTGCAGGAAGGCCGTGTCGATGGCGAACCGTTCGGCGATCCCGGCCAGGGCCTCGTGACGGACGGTGTCGCCGGACAGGTACAGGGTGCCGCCGTCGTACTCGACGACGAAGCCGGTGACCGGCCCGGTGACTTCCTCCGTCCCGGCGGGCCCGTGCCGGGCGGGGGTCGCGGTGACGGTGACCGTGGTCGTGCCGGCGGTGACCCGCCGCTGCTCCCAGGTGGCCAGCCCCTCGGCCGCTCCCCCGAGCCGACCGGCGGCCTCCGGCGTGGTGAGCACGGTGGTCGCACGGGCGAGGACGGTCCGGCCGGTCGGGTCGAGGTTGTCGGCGTGCTGGTCGTGCGAGAGCAGGACGAGGTCGACGGGCGGCAGACGGTCCGCGCTGAGGGCCGGGCCGGCGGTGCGGCGCAGCGGGCGGGCCGCGGGGTAGTCGGCCGGGCCGGGGTCGAGCGCGGGGTCGGTGAGGACGGTGAGGTCGCCGATCCGCAGCAGGACCGTCGCGGTGCCGATGTGGGTGGCGGTGACGGTGGTGGTGCCGGGGTGAGGGGAGGGGGTGGTGTGAGCGGGGTCGACGATGTGCGGGGAGGTGGCGTCGGTGGTGGTCATGGCGGGTTCCTGTCCGGTGCCTGGGTCGTCGCCGGTGGTCAGCGGGCCGCGCGGGCCGCGCCGGCGTCGATCTTCTCCTGGAGCGCGGTGAGCAGGCCGCGGAGCAGTCCGATGGTGGTCTCGTCGGTGAGGTTGCCCTCCTCGTCGAAGCGCTCGTGCGCCCGGAAGACGATGACCTCGGGCTTCACGACGACGTCGGTCTCGGTCCAGACGAACACCTGACGGAGGGCCAGCTGGGCCCGGACGGTGCCGAAGTTGGTCGGTGCGGCGCCGAGGATCGCGGTCGGCTTGCGGTGCAGGGGCAGGCCCTCGGTGCGGGTCCAGTCGGTGCTCAGCCAGTCGATCGCGTTCTTGAGCACGCCGGGGATGGAGTAGTTGAACTCCGGGGTGGCGATCAGCAGGCCGTCGGCCTCCTGGACGCGGCGGCGCAGGTCCTCGACGACGGCGGGCCGCAGCTCGGGGGTGTCGAGGTCCAGGTCGTACGGGGGGATGTCGCGCAGGCCTTCGTAGATCTCGATCTCCTGGCCGCCCGGGTTGAACTTCTGCGCGGCGCGCAGCAGTCGGGTGTTGTGCGAGTCGGCGCGCAGCGAGCCGGAGATGGCGAAGATCTTGGACGCGGTCATGGCGGGCTCCTTCGGTGGAGGCGGTTTCCTCGTGGTCGTCGTTGCCGACACCGAGAAAACTAAACGGACCAGTTCACTTCTGTCAACTGTACAGTTCAGTCTTGACAGTGAACTGAATCGTGTAGTTCATTCGAGTCATGACCACCACCGCCGCAGAGGCCACCGGGACCGCAGCAACCGCGCAGACCGTCCGGAACACCCGGGCCGCCCGCCCCGTTCGGGCCGAGCGCTCCGTCACCCGCGTCGTCCGCCCGTTCCACACCTTCGAGGGCGCCGGCTTCCCCGTACGCCGCCCCTTCCCCACCACCGAACTCCCGCTCCTCGACCCCTTCCTGATGGTCGACCAGGTCGGACCGGTGGACCTCGCGCCCGGCCGGGCCAAGGGCGCTCCCCCGCACCCGCACCGCGGCTTCGAGACGATCCAGTACGTCATCGACGGCGACATCGCCAACGCCGACTCCCGCGGCCACCGCGCCGTCGTCCGCGCCGGCGGCGTGCAGTGGCTGACCGCGGGCTCCGGGATCGTCCACGAAGCCCTGCCCACACCGGAGTTCCTCGCCGCGGGCGGCCGCCAGCACATGCTGCAGATCTGGGTGAACCTGCCCGCGCGGCACAAGGGGGTGCCGCCGCACAGCCAGAACGCCGAGGCCGCGGACCTCCCCGTGGTCACCACCCCGGACGGCGCGGAACTGACCGTCATCGCCGGAAGCACCCACGGCGTGACCGGCCCCTTCGAGACCCGCACGCCCGTCCTGGTGGTGCACGCCCGGCTCGCGGCCGGCGGCCACGCCGAGTTCACCGCGCCGGACTGGCACACCGCGGCCCTCTACACGATGACCGGCGGAGCCGAGAGCGGCGGCGTCCCCCTGCCCGACGGCCACCTCGCCGTCCTCGGACGGGACGCCGAGCGGTTCACCGTCCGGGCCGTCGACGGGCCCGCCGAGATCCTGGTCCTGACCGGCGAGCCGATCGGCGAACCGGTGGCCCGCAGCGGGCCGTTCGTGATGAACACGGCCGCCGAACTCCGGCAGGCCGAGCGGGACTTCGCGGCGGGCCGGATGGGACGGATGCCGGTATGACCCCGAGCGCCGGCCGCGCGGGCGGCGGGGCCGTCCGCCGCGGCGTCGGTGGCGGCGGTGTCGTCGGTGGCGGTGTCGTCGGCGGCAGTGCCATCGGCAGTGGTGCCGACGGCCGCGGTGTCGTCAGCCGCAGTGCCATCGGCAGTGGTGCCGACGGCAACGGCACCGGAGGTAGCGGCGCCGGCGGCAGCAGCCGCACGGGCCGTCGCGGTGTCGGCGCCGGGCCCGTAGCCCCTTCCGGCGTGAACCCGGCCACCGGGGCGGACCCGGCCGGGGTGGGGGTCACCGCCGTGCGCCCGCCCGGCGCGAACGCACCCGCCGCCCTCGTCCGGCACCCCGCCGGGATCCGCTCCCGGCGTGCCGCATCCGCCCCGCCCCGGTCGGCCGCCGCCGTCCCCACCCGTCGGCGCCTCCCGCGCGCCCTGCCGGCCGCCCTGCCGGCCGCCGCGCTGATCGCCGCGGCCGCGAGCGGCGTGTCGGGCCCGAGCCTGGCCCTGCCCGCCGCCGCGCGCGAGCTGCACGTCCCGGCCGGCTCGGCGGCCTGGCTGATGACCGCGTACGGCCTCGGCCTGCTGGTCGGCACCCCGTTGCTGGCCGGCACCGCCGGACGACGCGGGCCGCGCGCCCTGATCCGGGCCGGCGGGGTCCTGGTCGCCCTCGGCGCCGCGCTGGTCCTGGCCTCGTCGGCGCTCCCGATACTGGCCACCGGACGGGCCCTGGAGGCCGTCGGCGCGGCGGGGCTGACGGTGGCCGCGTTCCGGATCGCCGGCCGGGACCGGTCCGGGCGGTCCACCGGGGTGGTCGCGATCGGCAACGCCGCCGGCGGCACCCTCGGGCTCGTCGCCGGGGCGGGCGCGGCCCAGGCGCTCGGCTGGCAGGCCGCGCTGGTCCTGCCCGTACTGAGCCTGGCGGTGCTGCCCTCGGCGCTGCGCTCGGCCGGCCCACCGGAGCCCCCCAGCCGGCCCGGTGGCAGCAACAGCAACCGCGATGGCAACAGCCCGGCCGCCGGCACCCATGCCCGCAGCCGCGAGGGGGTCGGCGGCACGATCGGCGCGCTGCTCCCCCTGGGCCTGCTGCGCGAGCGGCGCTTCCGCCGCGCCGCCACCCTGATGCTCGCCCTGGCCACGGTCAACTTCGCCCTCGTGTACGGCGCTCCGCGCCGGATCTCCGCCCTCGCCGGGTGGGGCGCCGTCCCCACCGGAGCGGCCGTCTCGGCGGCCGCGTTCACCGGCGCGCTGCTGTCCTGGCAGCTGGTCCGGGCCGCGCCCACGCTGGGGACCGGCCGGGTCCGGGCCCTGCTGGCGGCGGGCTCCCTGACGGCGGCCGGAGCGGCAGCGTTCGCACCCTGGCCCGCGGTCGTCCTGCTCGGCTCGGCGCTCAGCTCGCTGGTCACCGCGGGCGGCCAGGGCCTGCTCACCGGTGCCGCCGTCGGCCACCTCGCCCCGGAGCGGCACGGTGCGGCGATCGGCCTGTTCAACCTGGCCTTCCCGGCCGGTGTGGCTGCCGGTCCGGTGGCGGCCTCCTTTGCCGACCAAACGGTTCAGTTCATATACTGAGCGCCCGCAACGGGCGCCCGGTTCCTCCCGGTTCCGACCCCGGTGCCCGGCACCGAGGACCCGTCACCGGTCCTCCGCCACGACACCCCGTCACAACAACGGCCGCCACAGGCAGCCACCGACACCCCCGGCGCCCTCGCCACCCCGCCCGCACCCCACCCCCGCGCGAAGGACAGAACCATGGGAGCCGACCCACAGGACGCGACCGACCAGTACGGCATCCCGATCATCCCGGCCCCGGCCGACGCCGCCTCGCGCAAGCGCCAGGCGATCATCGACGCCGCCCTCGCCGAGTTCCTCGCCGAGGGCTACTCGGCGGCCTCGATGGACACCATCACCAGCCGCTCCGGCGTCTCCAAAGCCACCATCTACAAGCACTTCGGCAGCAAGGAACGCCTGTTCCTGGCCGTCGTCGGCGGCGTCCTGCCCAAGACCTACGCCGACCTGACACCGGCCGGCCGCGCCGTCACCGACGCCCCCGACCTGCGCGCCGCACTGGTCCGGCACGCCACCGAGCTGGCCCGGATCCTGCTGCGCCCCGAGATCATGTCGCTGCGCCGCCTGGTGATCGGCGAGATCGACCGCTTCCCGCAGCTCGGCCAGCTCTGGTACCGGGTCACCTACGACATGAACAACGGACCGCTGGTCGACGTGCTCACCGACCTGACCGCCAAGGGCGAGCTGGACGTGCCCGACCCGAAGCTCGCCGTCCAGCAGCTGGTGGCGACCACCGTCGGCATCCCGCAACTGGTGCACACCTTCGCGCCCGGCACTCCGGTCGACGAAGCGGAGCTCGCGGCCGTGATCGACGCCGGGGTCGACCTCTTCCTCGCCCGGTACGGCACCGGGCGCGCCTGAGCCGCGCTACGCGGGACGGCCCCGACCGGCCGACGGCGGTCCCCGCCGCCGGCCCGGGTGCCGCTCGCCCGCCACGGCCCCGCACGGGTCGTCCCGGTTCGTCAGGGTTCGTCAGGGTTCGTCCCCGTGAACGCACTCGCCGCCGCCCCCGGTACGACCGGGGTGACGGCGACGAGCGGAGCAAGCGGAACATCCGGGGCGCGCAGGCGCACAGGCGCGCGGACGGACGCGCGGGCGTACAGCTGCTTCGGACGGACGGAGCGGCGGCCGGATCAGCGCCCGTGCCGGGCGGCGCGCCGGCGCTGCCACACGGCGAAGGGAACGGCGGCGGCCATCGCGGCGGCCTCCGGAGCCGGCGGCCCGCCGACCGGGTCACCGGCCGAGCCCCCGAACGCGTTGCCGGCGGCGAGGCCCTTCTGCTCGAAGGTGTCCGGCACCGGCAGGGTGTCCCAGCGCGTCAGCGGCCAGGCGACCACGAAGGCCCGGCCGACCACGTTCTCCACCGGGACGAAGCCGCCGCCCGGCTCGTTGACGTGGAAGCGCGAGTCACGCGAGTCGTTCCGGTGGTCCCCCATCACCCACAGGTGGCCCTTGGGCACCGTGACGGTGCCGACGGGCGCGTCCCCGCAGGGCGTCGCGCCCGGGAAGAGGTACGGCTCGTCCAGTGCCACGCCGTTGACCTTGAGCGGGCTGCCCGCCTCGCACTCGACGGTGTCGCCACCGACCGCGATGACCCGCTTGATCAGGTCCTTCTCGTCGTCCGAGGGCAGCAGGCCGACGGTGCTGAGCGCCTTGCGGATGCCCTCGACGAAGCCGTTGCCCTCGACCCTGGGCACGGTGTCCAGCCAGCCGCCCGGGTCCTTGAAGACCACCACCTCGCCGCGTTCCGGCTCGGCGCCGAACCACGGGGTGAGCTTGTCGACGAGGACGCGGTCGCCCTTCTCCAGGGTGTGCTGCATCGAGCCCGAGGGGATGGAGAAGGCCTGGACGAAGAAGGTCTTGATGCCCAGGGAGAGCAGGATCGCGATGCCGATCAGGATCGGCAGTTCCTGCCAGAGCGGGCGTTTCCGCCGCTCCTTCCGCTCCCGGCGGCCACCCGCTCCCTCGTCGTCCGGTCCGCCGTCCTCCCCCGGTGCGTCCGGTCCGCCGGGCGTGGCGGACCCGTCGGCCCCGCCGGCCCCCGCTACCCCGTCGGCCCCGGTCACCGTGCCGGTCGAGGTCGACGCCGCGGTCGATGCGCCAGGAGCGGTGCCGCCGCCGAAGTCTCCGGCGCCCCCGCCGACACCCCCGCCGACGCCCGCACCACCGGTACTGCCCGCACCACCGGCACTGCTCGCGCCGGCACCGCTGCCCGCCGGACCTGCGGTCTCGTCCATGCTCATTCCTGGCCCCCTCCGGACGGCCTGGCGGGCCCCGGTGCGGAACCCCCCGTTGTCAGCTAACGAACAGTGGTTCCCGCAGCGGGCACCGGCCCGGCGCCTGCCGACCCGTCAGAACGTACACCCACCGGAGCCCCTACGGTGCCCCGCCGCCGAGCATGATCCGCGCGACGAGCTCGCGCCGGCTGGCCACACCCGCCTTGGCGAACACCGACTTCAGATGGTCCTGCACCGTGTACGGCTTCATCGCCAGCAGCCGCGAGACGTCCCGGGTGTCGCAGCCGCGCACCAGCAGCAGCGCCACCTCCTGCTCCCGCGCGGTCAGCCCGTACGCGGAGAGGTAGAGGGGCATCGCGTCGGCGGGCGTCGCCGGGGCCGCCACCACGGTCACCTCGCCCGCCGCCCCGCCCTGCAGGGCCGAGCCGTGCAGCACGAACCACCGGCCGTCCCGGTCCTGCACCCGGATCTTCGTCTGCGGCACCGGCAGCCCGCAGGCGGTCCGGCGCGCCTGCTCGGCGGCCATCGCGAAGGCGGTCGGCACCCCGAGCGACGTCCGGCTCGGGTCGGCGAGCCGGGCGAGCAGTTCCTCGGCCGGCCCGGAGAGCGCCAGCGGCCGGTTGGCCGGGCCGAGCACGACCACCGCCGGGCCTCCCCCCGCCTCCCCCCGGCCGCCGTCCGAACCGCCCTCGGCGGCCGCCGGGACGTGGCACGCCCGCAGCGCGTTACCCAGGTGCCGCGCGGCGAGTTCGGCCAGCTCCCGGTGCTGGCCGAGGTACGGCCCCCGGTCGGCCCCCCGCATGAACGCCGCGCAGCCCCACATCCCACCGTGCGCGTCGAAGACCGCGCGCATCTCATCGCCGAATCCGGCCGGGCCGATCAGCTCGCGGAACCGGATGCTGTCCGTCAGCACCCCCCGGGTCGCCCGGCTGAGCGTCTCGGCCCGGAGCCCGCCGAGCCGTATCTCGGGGAAGGTCGCGAAGTCCTCCTCCCACACCTCCAGACGGACGGCGTCCTCGAACGTCTCCAGGCTGAGGTCGTCGCTCAGCACCGACGTCACCAGCCCGGTCGCCGGGTCCGCCGAGTGCCAGCAGACGGCGTCGTACTCCAGGACGCCGCGCAGCAGTCCGTCCGCTCTGCGGAACAGCTCGTCGGCCGCCAGACCCGCCCCGACCAGCTCCTTCAGCCCTTCGATCGCCTGCTGTGCCGCCGCTCCACGTGCCCCACGTGATCCCATGCGCCGGAAGCTAACACGCATACCCACCACCCTCCCATGCGCCGGACGGAGGGTTCGGCCTCCGCCTCAGGGCGGGGTCGGAGCAGCGTAGTCTCATCCTCGTGATGGTCCGACTCACCCGGGACAGCGTCGCCATGGGCGACGACACCGACGCGCCGCACGACGCCGAACTCGGCCTCCGCGAGGGCGTCACGGTGCACGAGGCGGCCGCCGCGCTGCTCGCCGCCCGTTACCCCGCGACCATCGCGGGCGGCCGCGCCACCTGGGTGCTGACCGCCGACGGCGCGCCCCTGGCCGTCCTCGCCCAGCAGTGGGCCGAGCCGCGCCCGCTGCCCGGCGCCGAGGGGCCACTCGCCCGCTTCGCCTCTCCCGACGGCGCGGTCCGACTGCACCTCGTCTACCGCGCCCAGCGCGACCCGGAGGCGGAATGGACCCGCCTTGCCGCGGGCGCCCCGCTGTTCGACCGTCACTGACCGGCCGTTACCGACCGGCCGTCGCCGACCCGTGGCCGACCCGTCGCCCAGGGCCCACAGCCGGTGACCCACCACCGACCGACCACCACCGACCGACCCCGACTCACCGCCGCCCGCACGCCACCGACGCCCCGCTGCGCCGGGGGCTCGTCAGCAGTGCCCCCAGATCATGAAGCAGTCCTCGCCCAGGTACTCCCGGAGCCCGTCGAGCGAGCCCGTCAGCGCGATCACCACCAGCGCTGCCGCGAGCCCCGCCAGCACCCCGAACAGCACTACCGCCACGACCAGTCGCAGCAGCAAGCGCCCCCGCCCGCCGTCCACGGCCCGTCCCCCTCACGCCGGATTCCCCCTGTCCATTCCCATCGGACCGTCAGGACACCTGTGGAGCAACCGAGTTGTGACAACGCCGGAAGGGCGCCGACTTTGCAGAACTTCTTTTGCAGAGTTCCCGGGACGGCTACCCTCCTCGCATGACCGAGGACGAACGGCGCCGCCTGCTCGACCCCGAGCGGGACACCGCCGCGCTCAAAGCACTGACCCACCCCCTGCGGATCCGGCTCCTCGGCCTGCTCCGCCAGTACGGGCCGGCGACCGCGAGCGAACTCGCCACCCGGACCGGGGAGTCCTCCGGCTCCACCAGCTACCACCTGCGGGTCCTGGCGAAGTACGCCTTCGTCGCGGAGGCCGAACACCGGGACTCACGGGAGCGCCGCTGGCGCCCGGTGCACGCGATCACCTCCTGGGACAACCGCGCCATGGCCGCCACGCCGGAGAGCCGGGCCTTCGTCGAGTTCTCCCGGCGCCACCAGATCGGCCACCTCGCCCGGTCGCTCGCCCAGCACGAGGCGGACGTCGCCGCCGGGCGGCTCGGCGAGGACTGGTCGGCGGCCTCCACCATCGACGACCTGCTGCTGCGCCTTACCCCCGAGTCACTGGCCGAGCTGCGCGCGCTGATCCACCGGCGGGCCCTCGAACTCGCCGCACAGGACGAAGGCGACCCGCGCACCGAACAGGTGGCACTGATCACCGCCGCCATCCCGCTCGCCCCGGACCCGACGCACGCCACCGGGGCCACGCCCGGGCCCGGGCCCGCCGCCGCCACCGCCGGGGCCGCCGACACCACGGCGACCGTCACCACGGCCGCCACCACAACCACCGTCACCACGGCCGCCGTCACCACGGCCGCCACCACGAAAACCGCCGCCAGTCAGGACGAGTCCGCATGACCATCCCGCTCGACGAGAACACCGCCCGCAGACGCTATCTGACGATATGCGTGCTCTTCTGGCTGCCCCTCGGCCTGGCCACCGCACCCCTGGTACTCCTGCTCACCTCGCGCGGCCTCCAACTCGGCAGCGTAGCGGGACTCTTCGCCGCCCACTCACTCACCACCGCAGCCCTGGAGCTGCCCACCGGCGGACTCTCCGACGTCCTCGGCCGCCGCCCCGTCCTCGCCGCCGCCGGCCTGGTCGGCATCGGCGCCTTCACCCTGCTCGCCCTGGGCGACTCCCCCGCGCTGCTCCTCCCCGGCATGGTGCTGCTCGGCACCGCGCGGGCCCTGGCGAGCGGCCCGGCCGAGGCCTGGTACGTCGACGCCGTGCAGGCCCGGGCGGGCGCGGACGGCGACCTGCGCACCGGACTGGCGCGGGGCAGCGCCGCCGGATCCGTCGCACTGGCCGCCGGCACCCTGCTCGGCGGGGCCGTGCCGTGGCTGCTCTCCGGCGACCTCGGCGACCGCCTCACCCGCGCGACCGGCGGCCTCGTCCTGCCGCTCTCGGTGCCGGTACTCCTGGGCGCCGTCGTCGAGACCGCCTTCGCCGGGTACGTCATGGCAGCACTCGTCGATCCGCCGCGGCCGCCGGCGACGCTGCGGACCGTGCTCGCCGACGTCCCCACCACCGTCCTGACCGGCCTGCGGCTGGGCGGACGGAACGCCGTCGTCCGGCGGGTGCTGCTCACCGCCGCCGCCCTCGGGGCCGGCCTGGCGGTGACCGAACTGCTCACCCCCGGACGGGCGGCCGAGCTGACCGGCACCGCGGAGTCCGGCGCGGTCCTGGTCGGCGGGCTGGCCTGCGCCGGGTTCCTCTGCTCCGCACTCGGCGCCCGGCTCGCCCCGCGCGCGGCCCGGCGGTTCGGCGGCGCCCGCGCGGTACCGGTCGGGCTCGCCCTCTCCACCGGCGGCCTGCTGCTGCTCACCGTCACCGCGCAGGCCGCCGGCCCGGCCGCCGCCGTGTCGGCCGCGGTCGGCTACGGCCTGGCCTACCTGGGGCTGGGCACGGCCGGGCCGAACCAGAACGAGCTGCTGCACCGGTCCGTCCCGGCGGACGCCCGGGCCACCGCGCTCTCCGTCCAGTCGCTCGCGCTGCAACTGACCGGTGCCCTGACGGGCCTCGCCCTCGGCCTGTTCCCGGCCGGCGCTCCCCGCTGGATCCTCGGCGCCGCCGCCCTCGCCGCGGCCACCCTCCTCTGGACCCGAACCCCGGCCGACGGACCGACGGACGGCGGAGACGCCGACGGACCGACGGACGGCGAACCGGCGGAGAGCGAGCGGACGAAGGACGGACGGACAGCGGACGAACGGGCAGCGGACGAACGGACCGAGGGCGGCGGCGCCGACGGCGGAGACGCCGACGGGCGACGGACGAAGACCCGGCGGCTCGGCCGTCAGAGCCAGTTGCGGCGCTTGAAGACCAGGTAGAGGCTCGTGCAGACCAACGCCATCAGGGCGATCGCGAACGGATAGCCGAAGGCCCACTTGAGCTCCGGCATCTTGTCGAAGTTCATGCCGTAGACGGTGCCGATCAGCGTCGGCGCGAAGAGGATGGCCGCCCAGGAGGAGATCTTCTTGATCTCGTCGTTCTGGGCGTGCCCGGCCTCGGCGAGCTGCTTCATCTCCTCGTTCTGCCGCTGCGACACCAGCGTCGCGTTGACGGTGAGGATGTTCTGCAGCATCTGCCGGAAGCCGTCGACCCGCTCGGCCGCGTAGGTGGCGTGGTCGGCGACGTCGCGCAGGTAGCGCTGCAGCTCGTCGTCGGTGCCGTACTTGCCGAAGCCGGCCTCCAGGCTCTTCATGATCTCCAACAGCGGCCGGGTGGCCCGCTGGAACTCGATGACCTCGCGCGAGAGTTCGTAGATGCGCCGGGACACCTGCGGGTCGCCGCCGAACACCTCGGTCTCGATCTCGTCGATGTCGTGCTGGAGGCCCGCGATGACCGGCGCGTAGCCGTCGACCACCGCGTCCAGCACCGCGTAGAGCACCGCTTCCGGGCCCAGCGCGAGCAGTTCCGGGTCGGCCTCCAGGCGCCGCCGCACCGCGGAGAGGTCGGGCGCCTGCGAGTGCCGGACCGTGAACACGAAGTCGGGGCCGACGAAGAGGTGGATCTCACCGAAGTCGACCTCCTCCACGTCGTCCAGGTAGCGGGCGGCGCGCAGTACGACGAAGAGCGTGTCGCCGTACCGCTCCAGCTTCGGCCGCTGGTGGGCGACGATGGCGTCCTCGACGGCCAGTTCGTGCAGGTTGAACCGCTCGGCGACCTCCAGCAGCTGGGCCTCGGCGGGGCGGTAGAGCCCGATCCAGGCCATCGTGCCGGGCTTGCCGGGCAGTTCGCGGTAGACGTCGGCCAGGCTGGCAGGCGTCGGCATCCGCCGGCCCTCGCGGTAGACGGCGGCGTCGACGACCGAGCGCTCCAGGCTGACGGCCTCGGCCGGCTGGTCCGGACGCGGGTCCATCGAGTGCTCGGGGGCGGGCTGGGTGTCGGTGGAGCGGGTCGGGGCGACGGAACGGGAGAACGGACGCTTGCTCGCGCGCACGGCGCGCACACGCCAGTCGGACATGGCGGGGTACCTCCGCTGTTCGGGGGCCGCCGCACCCGGCCGGAGGGGTCGGTGCGGGGCAGGCAGGAGACGCCCGGCCGTCCTCCACCGCGCACGGCGCCCGGCCGCGCGGAGCCGCCTGCCGGGATCAGCGGCGGGCGGTGCGGCGACGGGGGTCGGGAGCGGTACGGGAGGAGGGGTGCCGGGTGCCAGGAGATGTGGGGGACGTCCTGGGGCAGGGCCGACTTCGACCCGGGCTACTGCTCTCCACCGATCTCACCTCCTCGCCGCCGGGGCGCCCACGCGGGGTCACCGTTACCGGGCCATCAGGAGGCTCCACACCGTCCGACCGCACGCACAGGTGCCCGCGACGACGGGTGGGGCACCCCTGATCTCGTCAGAGCTTTGGCACGCCACGGCGTAGCACCCGGGGGTGCAGCCACTTGGGGTCACCCCTTAGGCCGGGGAGACCTGTCCTGACCCTGGGCGTCTCTCGACGTCGTGGGGTCAGTGGCCTGTGTCCGTGGCGACGCCTCACCGAACGAGGTGCCTTCACAACCTCACCGAGTCTAGTACCCACCGGGGACACTCCTCGACCAGGGGTGCCGGCCCCGATCCGCGGGACGCTCCGGCCGGGGTCCGCGGCGGCTCCGGAGGCCCGGTCCGCACCCCATGATGTCGGGACTTTTCGGACGTCAGCTCCCCTTCGCCGCAAGGGCTTTGAGCGCCCCCGGAGGCGCCCGGAGCGACGACGGGAGCGTGCGTGATCCACTACGCTACGTAGCATGGCTTCCTTGGGTACGTCCTCCGGGCGGGGTACGGCGGTGGTGATCGGCGGCGGGCTGGCGGGGACGCTGGCGGCGTGGGCCCTGCGCGGGTTCGCCGAGCGGATCGTGGTGGTGGAGCGGGACCGGTACCCGGAGGAGGTGACGTTCCGCGCCGGGCTCCCGCAGGGGCGGCACGCCCACCTGCTGCTGGAGGCCGGGCACCGGGTGCTGGAGGAGCTGATGCCGGGCGCCCAGGAGGAACTCCGGGCGGCCGGGGCCGTACGGGTCGCCCTGTCGGGCGACCTGCGCTGGCTGAGCGCGGCAGGCTGGATGGCCGACTACCCCGCCGCGCTCGGCTTCCTCTCCTGCACCCGCCCGGTCCTGGACGCGGTCGTGCTGAACCGGGTCCGGGCGGAGCCCTCGGTGGAGTTCGTTGAGGGCACCGAGGTGGTGGGCCTGCTCGGCTCGGCGCGGGCGGTGACCGGCGTGCGGGTCCGCGCCCGCGGCGCCGACCGGGGCGAGGCCAGGGACATCCCCGCCGAGCTGGTGGTCGAGGCGTCCGGGCGGTCCACGGCCATGGCCGACTGGCTGCGGGAGCTGGGCTGCCCGCCGGCGCCCGAGGAGCGGGTGGACCCGGGGGTGGCGTACGCGACCCGGCTCTTCCACCGCCCGTCCGGCGCGCCCGCCCACTGGACCGCGCTGTACCTGCAGGGCAAGGCGCCGGACAACGCACGCATGGGCGTGCTGCTGCCGGTCGAGGGTGACCGCTGGATCGTCAGCGTCGGCGGTATGCGCGGCGCCGAACCGGAGCCGGGCGAGGCCGGTTTCAACCGCCAGCTGGGACTCCTGCGCGACCCGGAGATGCGGGAGGTGCTCGCGGACGCCGAACCGGCCGGCGAGGTCCGCGGATTCGTGCCCGGCCCCAGCGTCCGGCGGCACTACGAACGGCGCTCGCCCGACGGGCTGATCGTGGTCGGCGACGCCGCCTGCACCTTCAACCCGGTCTACGGGCAGGGCATCACGGTGGCCGCGCTCGGCGCCAGGGAACTGCGCCGGGTCGCGGCGCGGCACGGCGGCGTCGGGCACGCCACGGCGCGGGCGGCCCGGCGGGCGGTGGCGGGGGTGTCGAGGAACGCGTGGGCGATGTCCACCGGCGAGGACGTCCGGTTCCCCGCCACCACGGGCGGGCCGTCCGGCGCACTGGTCCGGGCCCAGCACCGCTTCCTGGACAAGGTGCTGGCGAGCGCCACCACCGACCCCCGGGTCACCTCGGCGTTCCACGAGGTGATGTCGCTGGTCGCGCCGCCGACCGCGCTGTTCAACCCGTCGCTCCTGGCGGCGGTACTGCGCAGCGGGTGACGGCGCGGGGCTGGGGCGGCGCCCCAGCCCCGGAGGGACTACAGCGGGTCAGTGTGGCGGGTCAGTGCGGCGGGTCGGCGGGTCGGCGGGTCGGCGCAGCCGCTCAGCGTGGCGGATCGAGGTGGGCCGCCACGTACGGAACGGCGACCGCCTCCAGCGCACCCGGCGAGCCGAACGCCGGGTGGACGTTGACCTCGAAGACCACGCCGCCGCTCTGGGCCGCCAGGTCGACCGCGGCGAACGGCAGGCCCACCGCCCCGGTCGCCTCGACCGCCAGCTCCGCCAGCCCGGCGGGCAGCCCGTCCACCGGGAGCGGGGTGGAGACGGCGCCCCGGGCGAGGTTGCACGGCGCGTCCGGGTCGGACTGCACGTGCTCGACCGCGCGGATCGCCCGCCCGCCCAGCACCGTCACCCGGTACTGGTGGCGCCGTCCGTCGGCGGTGAAGTTGCCGGCGTCGCGCGCCAGCAGCCAGTCGGTACCGGCCTCGGCGTAGCACCGTGCGGCGTCGGCGAGTTGGGCGCGGGTGGTGACGTGGAAGACGTCCTGACCGCTCATCCCGACGGCCGGCCGCGCCCAGACGTCGCCGCCGAGCCGGTCGAAGGCCTCGGCCGCCTCGTCGGGGGTGGGCCGGGAGAGGGTGACGGTGGCCATCTGCCGCACGCCGTCACGGGCGAACCGCTCGACGGCGAGGCGCTTGTCGGTGGCCACCCGCCAGCCGTCCGCGTCGGTGCCGAGCGAGCGCACGCCGTGCTCGCGCAGTGCGCGCTGGCAGTCGGCGAGCTCCTGGCGCCGGTGCGGCGGTATCTCGTAGAGGAGGACGGCCGCGGCGGTCACGGCCAGGCCTTCGCCGGGCACCTCCAGGCTCACCCCGCCCTCGGCGCCGCGCACCAGGCCGGGACCGCCGGCCATGAAGTGCCGTGCGTCGAGCAGGATCGGTGCCCGGCCCGTGAGCCTGTGCACGGCGGCGGCCAGCACCTCCCGACTGCCCTCGGCCGAACTGTGATCGGTCATCAGAACGAGCTCGCTGCGCCCCATGAGCCCATGGAACATGTCGCGGACATGGTCAGGCAAGACCGTCTCCCGCGCCCGCGCCCGCGGCCGCACGGGCCGGACGGAAATCCGGGTGCGAAGCACCGCCCGGCCGCGCTACCCTCGGCCCCATGTCGACGCCCCGCATCTCCTAGCTGACGGACCCGCCTCCACGCCACCCGTGTGTCCGTCCGCTGTTCCGGAGCGTCATCCCATGATCACCACCCGTGGTGTCGACGTGCGCGTCGCCGCCCGCCTGCTGCTGTCCGACGTCACCCTTCACATCGCGCCCGGCGACCGTATCGGCCTGGTCGGCCGCAACGGCGCCGGCAAGACCACCCTGCTCTCCACCCTGGCCGGCCGGCTCCGGCCCGCCGCCGGGACCGTCACCCGTACCGGCCCGGTCGGCTACCTGGCGCAGGACTCCCGAGCCGCCGACCCGGCCGTCACCGTCACGGACCGGATCCTCTCCGCACGCGGCCTGGACTCCGCCGTCCGCGCGCTGCGCGCCGCCGAGACGGCACTCGCCGAGGCCGCCTCGGCCGTGGCCGCCGGGGCCGCCGGGGCCGCCGGGACCGCTGGGACCGAGCCGCCGACGGCCGGTACGCCGGAGGACTACGCATCGGCGACCGGTGTGCAGTCCACCGGTACGACGAGAACCGGTACGACCGGGACCGGTAAGCCGAAGGGCCGTGCCAGGAAGCGCGGTCGGAAGCAAGCCGGTGCCGGTGCCCGTGCCGAGGCCGGGGCCGGGGCTGCGACTGCCGCTGCGGGTGCGGGTGCGGCCACGGCTGCGGCCGCGGCTCTGGAGGAGCCCGAACGGGCCCAGCGCCGCGCGATGGCCGCCTACACCCGGGCGGAGGCCGAGTTCCAGGCCCGCGGCGGATACGCCGCCGAGGCCGAGGCCGCCCGGGTCGCGGCCGGCCTGGGCCTGCCGGGCCGGGTCCTGGACGGACCGCTCGGCGCGCTCTCCGGCGGCCAGCGGCGCCGGGTCGAACTGGCCCGGATCCTCTTCGCCGGGCACGACACCCTGCTGCTCGACGAACCCACCAACCACCTGGACGCCGACGCCGTCGCCTGGCTGCGCGACTTCCTGGCCGGCTACCCGGGCGGCGTGGTGCTGATCAGCCACGACGTGCCGCTGCTGTCCGCCACCGTCAACCGGGTCTTCCACCTCGACCCGCAGCGCGCCGCCGTCGACGTGCACAACACGGGCTGGGCCGCCTACCTCGCCCAGCGCGACGCCGACGAACGGCGCCGGGTCCGCGAACGCGCCAACGCCGAACGGAAGGCCGCCGCCCTGCACGCCCAGGCCGGCCGGATGCGGGCCAACGTCGCGACCGCCGTCACAGCCCGCTCCATGGCCCGCCGGGCCGACCGGATGCTCGCCGCCCTCGAACCGGCCCGACAGACCGAGCGCACGGCCCGGATCAGGCTGCCCGAACCCGCGCCCTGCGGCCGGATGCCGCTCGGCGCCGTCAGCCTCGCCAAGTCCTACGGCGGCCGCCCCGTGCTGACCGGCCTCGACCTCGCCGTCGACCGGGGCACCCGCCTGGTCGTACTCGGCCACAACGGCGCCGGAAAGACCACCCTGCTGAGGATCCTGGCCGGCCGCGAGCGCCCCGACACGGGCCGCGTCGTCGCCGGCCCGGGGCTGCGGCTCGGCTACTTCGCCCAGGAGCACGACACCCTCGACCCGGCCCGCAGCGTCCACGAGAACCTCTCCCGGGCCGCGCCCGACCTCACCGACGGCGAGCTGCGGCACGTCCTCGGCGCGTTCCTGTTCCGGGGCGACGACGCCGACAAGCCCGCCGGGGTGCTGTCCGGTGGCGAGAAGACCAGGCTCGCCCTGGCCGGGCTGGTCCACTCCGGCGCCAACGTCCTGCTGCTCGACGAGCCCACCAACAACCTCGACCCGGCCTCCCGCGCCGAGGTCCTGGCGGCGGTCGGCACGTACCCCGGCGCGATCGTGCTGGTCACCCACGACCCCGGAGCGGTCGAGGCACTGCGCCCGGACCGGGTGCTGCTGCTGCCGGACGGCGACGAGGACCTGTGGAGCGACGGCTACCTGGGCCTGGTCACGGCAGGCTGACCGGGGCGTCGGGGCCGCTCGGGCTGCCCTGGCGGCCCGGCCCCCGGCCCCCCGGGCCTCCGCGCCTCGATCAGGAACCGGGCGGAGTGGGCGACGAACGGCCCCTCCGCCCGGATCCGGGCGTCCAGCTCGCGCAGCCGTTCGCGGTACACGCCCACCGTGAAGCCCGGCACCATCCAGACCACCTTGCGCAGGAAGTAGACCACCGCCCCGATGTCCCGGAACTCCATCCGCAGCCGCTCCGGGCGGAGGTCCACCACCTCCAGGCCGGCGGTCCGGGCGGCCGCCGCGTCGTCCTCGGGGCGCCGGGCCCGGCGCGCCTCCGGCTGCGGCCCGAGGAAGTACTCGACCAGCTCGAACACCGAGGCCGGCCCGACGTGCTGGGCCAGGTAGCTGCCGCCCGGCCGCAGCACCCGGGCGATCTCCTCCCACCAGACCGTCACCGGATGGCGGCTGGTCACCAGGTCGAACGCCCCGTCGGCGAACGGCAGCGGCGGCTCGTCCGGGTCGGCGACCACGACCGCGCCGAGCGGGTGCAGCAGCCCGGTCGCCCGGGCCACGTTCGGCGGCCAGGACTCGGTGGCCACCATCGCCGCCGGGAAGCTCCCGGCCACGCCCGCCAGCACCTCACCGCCCCCGGTCTGCACGTCCAGGGCCGCGGACACCCGGGACAGCCGCTCCCCCAGCAGCCGCTGGTACCCCCACGACGGGCGTTCCTCGGTCGCCCGGCCGTCCAGCCAGGAGAAGTCCCACCCGTCGACCGACACCGCCTCGGCCTCGGCCACCAGTTCCTCGAACGTGCGCTCCATGCGCCCCATCCTGCCCCGGTTCGTTCCGGCCTGCTCCGTCCCGACCGGCCCGGCACCACCGGCCCGGCGCGCCCCAGTCCGTCCCGAGCCGCTCCGTCCCGGCCTGGTCCGGCCCGACCTACTTCGGCCCAACCTGCTTCGGCTCGACCTGCTTCGGCGCCACCGACGCGACGCGCCCGGCCCGGCGGTGTCAGCCGGCCGTCGGGCCGGGCGGCCCCGCCTCAGGCGAGCTGGGCGGCGACCAGTTCATTGCCGTAGAGGTCCCGGAAGTGCAGCGAGCGGCCTGGCCCACCGTCCGGCACCCCGGGCCTGGTGGCCACCCCGAGCCCGGCGAGCCGGGCCGCGACCCGGTCGAGGTCGTCGGTGTGGAGGACCAGCAGCGGCAGACCGCCGGTCTGCCTGCCCACCGCGGCCCGTGCCTCGGGGGAATCCGCCGGCATCAGCCAGAGCCCCGCCCCGCCCGGCAGCCCCACGTGCAGCAGACGGTAGCCGTCGGTCTCCCCGTCGAAGAGCACCGTGAAGCCGAGCCCGTCCCGGTAGAAGGCCAACGCCGCCTCCGCGTCCTCGACCACCACCACTGCCCGGGCCACCGCCGAGAACAGCCCTGTCACCTCATCGCGAACCTCACCCATGCCGCGACCGTAGACCACGGCACCGACATCGCTCCCCGCAACCACAACCGGCCGTTGGGCTCATGCCTCAACATGACCGGCATGGTGCCGCTTGAAGCTGTCAGGCACTTTGCAAAGTGACCTCTTTGCAAAGTCACCAGCGCCAGGGAGCCGGCCGACGGCGCACCCACGAACCCCGGCCCAGGGCCGGGCACGAGCCCTGGGCCGGGGCCGGGGCCGGCATCGGCATCGGCATCGGCATCGGCATCGGCATCGGCATCGGCGCCAGGGTGCTCGCGACCTGGCACTCCGTCTGGATCGGGTGACGGCGCCGCACCCGGGTTGTGGCGCACTCAGCCCGACATCACAGGCCCGGGAGCGTGGCGCCGCTTGAAGCTTTCAACCACTTTGCAAAGTTCCCTCTTTGCAAAGTGCCGAACACCGGGGAGCCGGCCGGCTGCGCGCGCTCCCCCGAACCCCGCGCCCGGGCACCGCGGGACTCGCGACCTGGCGCTACGTCAGGACAGGCTGGAGACCGGCCCCGGGTGGCAGCACCACGAGCGCCACGCCCACGCCCTGGCGCGCTCCGACTGGTTCGCGCCGCACCGGGCCCGGCGAGCGGGACGGGGGCGTCAGGCGAAGTCCGGGCACTCCGCGACGAAGCCTTGCGAGACGGGGTGCCACACGCCCTGGTCCTGCCTTCCGCTCAGCCGGTCGGCTTCCCGTCCGGCCTCGATGAGCTGGCCGGTGGTCAAGTGGACGGCGGCCGTGAACACCCGCCCGACGTGGCGGCAGAGCACCACCGGGCGGAGGTCCTCCGAGTACGGCTCGTCGACGACCGCGAACAGGTCGGGCAGGCGCCAGCCCAGCGGACCGGCCACGGCACAGAGCTGGAACTGCCGGTGCCGGCTCGGCTCCCAGCTCGACACCATCGAGAGCAGCGTGCTGCGGGACAGCCCCATGAACGGCAGTTCGCCGATCCCGAAGCCTCGATTGTGGATCAACCCGTGGAGCACGGCGGCGAGGCCGGTTTCGGCGGGCCGGTGGTGCGGCGACGACGTCGACCGCACGACGGGCCCCGGGGCGTCGATGCGCGGCAGCGCGCGGACGAACCGCTCCAGCTCGGCCAGTTGCCCGTGGTCGCAGAGGCTGGCGCTGTAGGCGAACTGCTTCAGGACCTTGGCGTCGCGCTCCGGGGGCAGGAGGTCCGCCGGCACCGGGTGGCCCGCGACGACGAGCAGGTCGGCGACCGGTATGTCGAACTCGGCGGCGAGCCCGGCGAACTCGGCGAACTCGGCGAGTCCGGCCAGTCGCTGCGGGGCGGAGTCGGCCCCGCGCGCGGCGAGGTTGCTGAGGATGTCGGCCCGTTCCATACGAGGAAGGTAGCGGGCACTCCACCGCCGCACCGCTCCCGCCGCTGGCGCTCGGCAGAAGGACCCTGTCCGCCTCCGCGGCCCCTCGCGCAGGAACAGCGTCTTCCGGCAGGGCGTCGGACAACGCCATGGTCACCATGGCCAGTTGCTCCAGGACCGCTCCCGAGGCGACCATCTGCGCCTCCGCGAGCGCCGCGCGGTGCGCCCCTGGCGCGCCTGCTCCAGCGCGCCCCTCTCCCACCCGGTCACGGCGCCCTGGCGCGAGAGCCGGACGATGTCCGTGATCGCGACGTAGCACGCACGGCGCTGGGCCGGGTTCACCCGCGCCTGCTCGCGGTCCACTGCGTCCGCTCGGCCAGTTGCCGGCGTTCGAATTCGTCCTCCGCCACCCGGGCCTGGACCCGCTGGACGAGCCACGGCGCCGACCGGGTGCCCACGGCAGCGAGAACGGCCACCACTGGCGTGACCACCACGCTCGTCATCCTGTCCCCCGGTCCGTCGCCCCGGGGACTGGCGCCGCCCCGCAGCAGGCGCTCGAAGCCACGGGGCGGCTGACACCGACCGGAGTCCGAGAGGTCGGCTCGGACTCACGCCGGGGCAGGCGTCCGGGGCCACCGGCTCAGGCGGCCCCGGCGCGGCGGGCGGCCACGGACCAGGCGGCCGTGACGGCACGGTGGGCGGCGGCCGTCGCCTCTGCGGAGTCGCCCACCAGCCGGACCGGCGCGCCGAGGTGGACGTGGAGGGACGGGCGGCGGGCCGGCGCGGTGGCGAGTCCCGCGAGCTGCTTGACCGGGCCGCCGGAGGTGAGCCGCCGGGAGCCCGCCTGACCCAGCGGTACCACCGGCGCGTCGGCGGCGTGCGCGAGCCGGGCCAGACCGCTGCGGAACGGGCCGGGCGGCAGTTCGCCGGAGTCCCGACGGCGGGGCAGCCCGCCCTCGCCGTAGATCAGTACGACACGCCCGGCGGCCAGGGCCTCGGCGGCCGTGTCGAGGGCGTCGGCCGCCCGCGCGGTCCCCCGGTGGACGGCGATGTGCCCCTCGCGGCGCAGCAGCGACCCGAGCGCCGGGATCCGCCAGAGACCGGCCGTCGCCATGACGACCGGCCGGGCGCCGAGCCGGTGCAGGGCGGCGAGCACGACCGCCGGGTCGGCGAGCGAGGTGTGGTTGGCCGCGACGATGCTGCCCGGGGCGAGGACGTCGGGACCGTCGGCGGTGACGTGCAGACGGCCGAGGGCGGGGACGAGGAATGCTGCGGTGCGACTGATCATGGCGGTGGCGGGATCCCTGTGATGGTTGCGCGGTGCTGTCGGCCAGTCTGCGCGCGCCCGCCGGGGCGCGCCTGAGTACCCGTACTCAGCTTCGGCCGGGTGTCGCCGGCGCGGGCGGCCGCGCCGGGGAGTGGGGCCCGTCTCGCAATCGGCGCCGTGCCTGTCTAGGCTCACGGGATGAGGCGATTGGACGTACTCGACCAGGCCCTGTTCGCGCGGATCGCCGCGACCCGTCCGCGCGGTGCCGGGCTGCGGACCGCGCCGTGGATGCGCGGATTGAGCCGGGCCGCCGACCACGGCGTGCTCTGGTTCGGCACCGCCGCCGTGCTGGGCGCCGTCGGCGGCCGGGCCGGCCGGCGGGCGGCCCTGCGCGGGGTGGGGTCGCTGGCGCTCGCCTCCACGGTGGCCAACGTCGCCGCCAAGCGGCTGACCCGGCGTCCGCGTCCCCGGCTGGACCCGGTACCGGCGGCCCGGCGGCTGATCCGCCAGCCGATCACCACCTCGTTCCCGTCCGGGCATTCGGCCTCGGCCGCCGCCTTCGCCACGGCGGTCGCGATCGAGTCCCCGACGGCCGCGGCCGTGGTGGTGCCGCTGGCGGCGGCGGTCGGCGCCTCCCGCGTCTACACCGGCGCGCACTACCCGGGTGACGTGCTGGCGGGGTTCGCGCTCGGCTCCGCGGCCGCCGCGCTCACCCTGCGCTGGTGGCCGCGCTCGTCCGACCTGCCGCCGCCCGCGGGCCCGCCGCGCCGCCCGGCGCCCGCGCTGCCCGAGGGAACCGGGCTGTCGGTGGTGGTCAACAGCGGATCCGGTAGCGGCGCCCTGGTCTCCGACGGTCCGGAGGAGACGGCGGCCGCGCTGCTGGCCCTCCTGCCGCGGGCCGACGTGCGGGTCTGCGGGCCCGACGACGACCTTCCCGCGCTGCTCACCGAGGCCGCCGACCGCGCGGCGGCGGCCGGCGGGGCGCTCGGGGTCTGCGGCGGCGACGGCAGCGTCAACCTGGCCGCGGGGCTGGCGGTCGAACGGAACCTTCCGCTGGCGGTGTTCCCCGGCGGCACGCTCAACCACTTCGCGCTCGACCTCGGCATCGACGGGCTGGAGGCGACGGCGGCGGCCGTGGCCGCCGGCACCGCCTGCGGGGTGGACCTCGGCCTGGCCGCCGACGACACCGAGCGGCGGCATTTCCTGAACACCTTCAGCCTCGGCGTCTACCCCGAACTGGTCCGGCTGCGGGAGTCGTTGGAGGGGCGGTTGGGCAAGTGGCCGGCGCTCGCGGTGGCGGTGGTCCGGGTGCTGGCCGTCGCCGAACCGGTCACCGTCCGGGCGGGTGGCCGCAATCGCCGGCTCTGGCTGCTCTTCGCGGGCAACGGCGCGTACGACCCGCCGGGGTTCGCCCCGACCCACCGGACCGGCCTTGCCGACGGGCTGCTGGACATCCGGGTCGTGGACGGCGGCAGCCCGTTCGCCAGGACCAGGCTCGCCGCCGCCTTCCTCTCCGGGACGCTCTCCCGCTCCCGGGTCTACCACTCGGCCCGGCTCACCGCCCTCGACCTCGACGCGCTGGGGGACGCCGACCGGATCGCGGTCGACGGCGAGTCCGTCCCCGCCGCCGGTGCCCTGCGGTTGGCCAAGGCCCGCCAGGCGCTCACCGTGTACCGGCCGGCCGTGGACTGAGGCGGGCCCGCCCCCGACGACACGCAGTTGACCCCATTCGAGTGACATTGCCCCTGGTGCCCGGACCCGAGTCCCTAGTGTTCACAGCACAGTTGGTCTACGAAGGGATACCTCCATGTACCGCACCGTCCGTACCTTCGCCGTGCTCCTCGCCGCCGTCGGCGCCGTCGCCGTTCCCACCCAGGCCTTCGCCGACGGCGGCGACACGGTCACCGTCACCACCATCACCGTCATCGGCACCGGCAACCAGCTGGCCGGCGGCGACATCTACAACACCGGCGGTGACGCCATCATCGGCGCCTTCAACGCCAACAACGTTTCCTGACGCCCCTCACTCCGAAACCCCCGCACCGCCCGTGCCCCCCTTCCGGCGCGGGCGGTGCCGCGTTCGCCGCCACCTCACCCGGCGGGCACGACAGCTCGCGCCGCTGGCCCCGGCCCCCCGGGACCGTCAGCCGCTCAGGCTGCGGGAACCGATTCGCGGAGCCTGCGAAGCGTCCGCAGGGCCTCGCCCCGGTGCTTGGCCGACTTCAGCCACGCGGGCAGGCGCTCCACCAGGCTCATCGTCCCGGGGATCTCGCCCCGCTCCCGCAGGTCCGCGCCGACGTATGCCTCCAGCAGGGCGAGGTGTTCGAGGTTGTACGCCCAGAGCCGCCGGCCCCCGCAGCAGTCCGCGGCGAGCCACAGCGGGAGCCCGAAGTCGGGATCGACCGCCTCGTCGGCCCCGGCGGCGGCCGGCCCCCGCGCCGGCACCACGTCCCTGAACAGTCCGCACGCGCGGCACCGCAGGCGCCGGGCGGCGGCGGGCCCGCGGAGCGAGAGGGCGCAGCCGCCGCAGCCCGGGCAGCGGACGAGCACCTTCGACCCGAACTCGTGGATCCTGGTGCCGGGGTCACGGAAGCGGACGTGATCCTGGTGGGGTGGGGGTGCGGACGGGGATGGGGATGCGGGTGCGGGTGGGGATGGGGGCGGGGGTGCGGTACTCACGGCCCGATGATCCCCGGTCCCGGCGCACCGTGTCACTCCTCGGGGCCGTGGGGCCGCGGCTCGGCACCGGTGGTCGAGCGTGGGGCCTCCCCGGCCTTGCACCGTTCGGCACGCCGGCCCCGGTGGCGAGCCGGCTGCCCCGCCGGGGCGCTGCTCCCCGGCGTCGGCACCCGGCAGGCGATGTGACCGACCGGTTGGAACACCGACAAGAATCCGCGGCGCCTTCTGGCGAAGATCACCATCACCGGCCGGGCCGTGCTCACGGAGGATGTGAGCACGGCCCGTCCGGAACGGGCCACGGGGCATGGACTGCCCTGCCCGGTCACCGCCCCGGAGGGCGCCTCCGGAACCGTCGCCCCGGCGGGGCCGCGGGCCGACGGAACCCGTCGACGTCGTCCGCCGTTGCGTGGCACCACCCACTGCCGCGGCGACCACGATCCCCGCACCCGAAGGACCCCCGAGTGAGCCTCCGCGAGATCAAGCCCGGCAACCGCGGCTACCTCTACGTCAACAGCCATCCGACCGGCTGCAAGGCGGTGGTCGACCTCATGTGGCAGGGGATTCCGGATCCTGCCGACGAGCGGCCCGGCCCGGTCGCCCTCGTCATCGGCTCCAGCGCCGGCTACGGGCTGGCCGCGACCCTGGTCGGCCTGCGCGCCCACCGGATGCGCGGACTCGGCATCGCCTTCGAGGCAGCCGCGACCGAGCGCCGGACCGCCAGTGCGGGCTGGTACCGCACCGCGCGGACCGCCGAACTGGCCGCCGAGGCCGGCGCCGACTTCACCTTCCTCAACGGCGACGCCTTCTCCGACAGCGTCAAGGACGAGGCCGCCGACCAGCTCGCCGCCCGCTTCGGCAAGATCGATCTGCTCGTCTACAGCGTCGCGGCCCCTCGCCGCACGGACCCGCTGACCGGTGAGGTCCACCACTCCGTCATCAAGCCGCTCGGCACCGACTACCGGGCCAAGACGCTCGTGTTCGAGGACGGCGTCCCGCGGACCGGCGAGTTGCACCTCCAGGCCGCGGAGGAGGCCGAGCGCGAAGCGACCGTGCAGGTCATGGGCGGCGCCGACTGGCAGCTGTGGATCGACGCCCTGCAGTCCCGAGGCCTCCTCGCCGACGGCTTCCGGACCGTCGCCCTGTCGTACGTCGGCTCCGACATCACCGCCCCCATCTACCGGGCCGGGACCATCGGGGCCGCCAAGCAGCACCTGGAGGACACCGCCCGCGCCATCAACACCCGGCTCAAGGGCACGGGCCGCGCCCACACCGTCGTCGCCGGGGCGGCCGTCACCCAGGCCTCCACCGCCATCCCGAGCATCGCGCTCTACACCAGCATCCTTCACCGCGTCGCCGGTGACGGCTGGCAGACCACCGTCGACCAGGCAGCGGAGCTGTGGAACCGGCTCGACGGTGACGCCGAACTCGACCTGGACGGCCAGGACCGCATCCGGCTGGACGACTGGGAGATGGACCCCGGGGTCCAGACCGCCGTCCGCGCCACGTGGGACCGGGTCGACGCCGACACCATCGCCACCAGCGCGGACACCGGCTGGTTCCGCGACCAGGTGGGCCGGCTCTACGGCTGGAACGTTCCCGGCGTCGACTACGAGGCGGCAGCCGAGACCGCCGTCCCGTGGCCCGCCTCCCCGTCGTCCGGTGTCCGACGCTGACGCCTGACGCCCGGTGTGGCCTCCGACGTCCGGCATCCGGCATCCGGCCGCTGGTGCCGGACGCCCGGCCTGAGGACACCGGCGAGCGGTTCGCGCCCGAGCCGCCCTGCCGGGGCCGACGACGGGAGCGGCCCGGGCCGGCCCGCCCGGGCCCGGGGCCGACCTCGGTCCGGCCCGGGCGGATCGCCGCCGGTCAGGTCTCCCGCTGCGGGTGGTACTCCGCCTCGGGTATGCCGAAGGTCCAGGCCACCCCGGCCCGGGCGGTTCGGGTGCCGGGCGGGACGCGCAACCAGTACGTCCGGAAGGTGCCGTCGGGCTCGGCGGTCGAGTTGACCACCTCCACCATCACCACCGGCTCGTCGTCCGGCAGCTGGATCCGCCAGAGCACCCCGGTCTCGTCACGGTGCAGCGGCTCGGCACCGGAGTCCGCGAGGTACCGCTCGTACCCGTAGTGCTCCAGCAGGACGCGGCGCAGCTCGGCGTTCTCCTCGGTGCGGATCCGCTCGACGGTGACGGAGCCGAGGCCGTCCAGGAACTCCGCCGGGACGGGCATTCCGCGCCAGGCGTGCAGGGCGAAGCCGTCGGCGTACTCGACGGCGGGCCCGTCGGCCCGGTCCAGCCGGCCGGCCTCGTCGCGGTGCAGCGCGATCGGCCGTTCGCTGATCAGCGCCACGCCCTCGTACGGCCACCACCAGCCGGCGCCGCGCGCGACCTCCGCCAGCGCGGCGATCGCACCGCCGGCGCCGCCCTGCTCCGGCCCGGTGTGCCGGTCCGTCTCGCCGTGCTGGTCCGGAGCGGCCTCCTGCGTTCCGTCACGGTCCTCCGCGCCGGCCCCCTCCGGCGCAGCGGCGGGAGCGACCTGAGCGGTCGGGCCCGCTCCCAGGACTCCGGCTGCCTCGAAGGCCGCGAACCACGGCGCGTCGTGCTGGCCCCGCACGGCCTCCAGCAGCGTGAGCCGGACGGCGGTGCGACGCACCAGCGCCGCATCGACCACCTCGTCCGGGTCCTCCTCGACGTCGGGCTCGGGGGCGAGCCGGTCGAGCACGGCATTGCGGATCCGGTCGGCCAGCGCGTTGGTCACCGGGCCGAGTTCACCGCCGGTCAGCGCCCAGAGCGGCGCCCAGCCGGTCGCGCCGACCCGTTCGACCGCCTGGCCCCGGACGGCTTCCCACGGCCTGGTCCGCACCGTCTCGCGGACGGCGACCGCACCGGCCTCGTGCAGCTCCAGCGCCGCCTCCGCCGCCGCCAGCGGCGAGCCGAACCACCGGATGTCGACCGGCTCCGTGAGCCCCACCGCCCGGTAGGCGGCACGCACGGCGTGCTCGACCGCGCCCCGGTCGGCCGGTTCCGTGGCGGCTGCGGCCGCCGCGGCCGCCCGCCAGCGGGCCGTCACCTCGGCAGGCCCCGCCGTCCGACGGGCCGCTGCCGCCTGCTCCGACTCCACCGCTTCTGCCGTCGTCATCACACACTCCGATCCCGGCCGGGCGCCCCACCCGGCCGCCCCGCATCCGTTCCGTACTGTCTTCAAGTTCCGTTCGGCACCGTGTGCCCCGGGCACCGGCGGCCCGGCCGGTCACCGGTACCGGCTCGCCCGGCACCCGCCCGGCCGGCGTCAGTCCGCGACGACGCGGACCGCTCCCGGCACGTACTCGCGCTGGCGGACCACCCGGTACCAGCCCTTGGGCAGGGGTATCGCCGCGTGCTCCTCGTGCACCACCCGCCCGCCCTCGGCGAGGTGCAGCCAGGCCGCGCCGAACGGCCCCGACTCACGCCGCAGCTCGCCCGGGCCGACCACGGCGTGGGCGTGGCCGGTCACCTCGCCCAGCGCGAGGACCAGCCGGCCCCGCGCGTCCCGGGGCTGCGCCGCCAGCGAGCCCACCCGGGCCGGCACCGCGGACTCCTCCACCGGCACCATCAACACGTCACCCTGGCGGTACATCAGTCCTCCCGACCGATTCGACGGACCATCGGAATCCCACGTCCCGGACCATAGGGCAGGGGTCTGACAACGGCCCGGACGGGCGGGGGCACCGGGTTCCGGCGGGCCGGACGGCACCGCCGGGTGACGCGCCCGGCATCCGACCCGGCCGCCGGATTGTCGGACCCGGCTGGTAGACACTTGTTCGGCCCGCACCGACGCACCAGGAGCAGCGCATGACGGTCAACAAGCACATCGAGGAGTTCCACGGCCTGCCGGTCTTCGACTTCGTCGCGGCCGCGGGCGAGGGCGTCGAGCTGCCGGAGCCGGCCGCGGTGGCCTGGAAGATCGCCGTCGAGTACGACTCCCCCCTGGGCTGGCCCGCGCGCTGGCAGGAGTTCCTCGACGCCGTCGACACCGCCCGGGTCACCGCCGTGGTGGTCGGCGAGTGGTCGCAGGACGGGCCGGAGAGCTTCGCCGGGCCGCTGGCCGCGATCACCGGCGCCGCCGACCGGCTGCCGGCGCTGCGCGGTCTGTTCATCGGGGACATCACGTACGAGGAGAACGAGATCTCCTGGATCGACATGGTCGACGTCACGCCGGTCCTGACGACGTTCCCGCTGCTCACCGAGCTGGTGGTGCGCGGCGCGTCCGCGGAGTCCGTCGACGGCGACGGCGTGTCCCTGCAGCCCGTGCGCCACGACCGGCTGCGGGCGCTGCGCTTCGAGTCGGGCGGGCTCCCGGTCGCCGTGCCGCGGGCGGTGGCGGCGAGCGAGCTGCCCGCGCTGGAGCGGCTGGAGTTCTGGCTCGGCGTCGCGGGTTACGGCGGCGACACCACGCTCGACGACCTGACGCCGTTCCTCGACGGCGCCCGGTTCCCGGCGCTGCGCCACCTCGGCCTCCAGAACAGCGAGATCCAGGACGAGATCGCCGCCGCCGTCGCCCACGCCCCCGTGGTGGCCCGGCTGGAGTCGCTCGACCTCTCCATGGGCGTGCTCACCGACCAGGGCGCGTCGGCGCTGCTGGAGGGCCAGCCGCTCACCCACCTCAAGTCGCTCGACCTGCACCACCACTACCTGACGGACGCGATGCAGCAGCGGCTGCGCGAGGCCCTGTCCGGGGTGGCGGTCGACCTCTCCGAGGCCGGCAAGCCCGACGACCGGTGGCGCTACGTCGCGGTCTCCGAGTAGCCCTCCCCGACCGGTGCGGCGGCCGGAGCCCCGGCCCGGGAGCCCGGAGGCCCGCCGCCCACCTCCTGTCGTCACCATCCGTCAGCCACGCACCCCAGGGGGCACCATGTTCATCACGAGGACCGAAGAGCGCTTCCACGGTCTGCCCGTGGTCCGCTTCTCCACCGGCCAGGACGGCACGGACTCCCCGACGGAGCCGGCGGACCTGCCGGAGCCCGGCACCGTCGCGTGGCGGCTGTCCGTGGAGTACGGCTCGGCGGCCGACTTCGACGCGCTCTGGGCGAACTTCCTGGCCACCGTCGACCCGGGCACCGTCCGGGCACTGCTCATCGGCGCGTGGTGGGCGGACGACTACACCCCGGTGGAGAGCACGCTCGCGACGATCGTCGGCGACGCCGCGCGGCTCACCGCGCTGGAGGCGCTGTTCATCGCCGACGTCACGTACGAGGACTGCGAGATCTCCTGGTTGCAGATGTCGGACATCACCCCGGTGGTGACGGCGTTCCCGCGGCTGACCGAGCTGGTGGTGCGCGGCGGCGGCGGTCTGCGGCTCAGCCCCGTCCGGCACGACCGGCTGGCGGACCTGCGGTTCGAGGCCGGCGGCCTGCCGGCCGAGCTGGTGCGGGGCGTCGCGGCGAGCGAGCTGCCCGCCCTGGAGAGCCTGGAACTGTGGCTCGGTGTCGACGAGTACGGCGGCAGTTCCGACCTCGACGACCTGGCACCGTTCCTCGACGGCGCCCGGTTCCCGGCACTGCGCCACCTCGGCCTCCAGAACAGCGAGATCCAGGACGAGATCGCCGCCGCCGTCGCCCACGCCCCCGTGGTGGCCCAGTTGAGGACGCTCGGCCTCTCCATGGGCACACTGACCGACGAGGGTGCCACCGCGCTGCTGGAGGGTCAGCCGCTCACCCACCTCAAGTCGCTCGACCTGCACCACCACTACCTCACCGAGGCGATGCAGCAGCGGCTGCGCGACTCCTTGCCCGGGGTCGCGGTCGACCTCTCCGATCCGGAGGACCCGGACGAGGAGTGGCGCTACGTCGCGGTGGCCGAGTAGGCGCGTGACGATGCGGACGACTCCCCACGGCGGGATCCCGGTTCCGGTTCCGACCCCGGCTCCGGTTCCGGTTCTGATGCCGCCCCCACCCTCGGCTCAGGCAGCGGCCACGGACGCCGCGGCGCCGGGTGCCCGGCGGGTGCCCGCGCGGGCAGCTCACCGGCTCCCGCCGTCCGGGCGGCTGACCGTGCTCGGCAACCCGGGCCACCGCCGGGTGACGCTGTTCGCGGCCGCCGCTCGGGCCGCCGGGCTGCCGGAACCCGCCGTACTGCCCTGGCTCGACGTGCTGCGCGGCGCGTACCGGCTGCCCGAGGGCAGCCTGCTGCGGATCGAGTCGCCGGGCGAGGACGAGGCGGTGGACGCGCTGCTGCGCGGCCCGGCTCTCGGCGACGGCTACGCGCCGACCCGGGTCGAGGGCGGGGCGGCCTGGTACGCGGGGGTGACGGCCGCGCTGCGCGCGCTGGCGCGGACGCCGGGCGTCCGTCTGCTCGGAGACCCCGAGGAGATCGCCGTGATGTTCGACAAACGGCAGGCGCACGCGCGGCTGGCCGCGGCCGGCGTTCCGGTGCCCCGTGCCCTCGACGGGGCCGCCGTCACCGGCTGGGAGGACCTGCGCGAGCGGCTGGGCGGAGCCGGACTGCGCCGGGTCTTCGTCAAGTCGGCCCACGGCTCCTCCGCCTCGGGAGTGGTGGCGCTGGAGTTCGGGCCGCGCGGGCAGCTGCAGGCCACCACCTCGGTGGAAGTCGCCGACGGGCAGCTGCACAACTCGCTACGGGTCCGCCGGTACCGGGACGAGCGGCAGGTGGCCGACCTGATCGACCGGCTCGCGCCGGACGGGCTGCACGTCGAGCAGTGGGTCCCGAAGGCCGCGCAGTCGGGCCGCTCCGCCGACCTGCGGGTCGTCGTGGTCGCCGGGCGGGCCACCCATGCGGTGGTCCGCACCAGCCCCCAGCCGATGACCAATCTGCACCTCGGCGGCGCCCGCGGCAGCCTGGCACTGGCCGCGGAGGCCGCCGGTCCGGCCTGGCCCGCCCTCCTGGAGACGGCGGAACGGGCGGCCGGGTGCTTCCCGAACTCGCCGACGGTCGGTGTCGACGTGCTCCCGGTCAGCGGCTGGCGGCGGGCCCTGGTCGGCGAGGTGAACGCCTTCGGTGACCTGCTGCCCAACCTCACCGGTCTGCCCGGCGGTCCGGCCGAGGGCCTGGACACCTACGCCGCCCAGCTCACCGCCCTCCTCCCGCCCGGCCCCGGGCCGGAGCCGACGAACCACCCAGGTACGGAACAGCACCGATGAACCACCCGACCAGCCCGACCAGTCCGACCAGCCCCGCCGACCCGCCCCGCACCCCCGCCTCCTCCGCGCCCACTCCCCCGCCCGCTCCGGAGGGCGCCCTCGCCGGTCCCGACATGAACGCCGTCGTCGGCAGCCACGACCTGCTCCTCGTCACCCTGGACACCCTGCGGTTCGACGTCGCCGAGGAGTTGGCCGCCGCCGGCCGGCTCCCGAACCTGGCCGCCCACCTCCCCGGCGGGCGCTGGGAGCGGCGGCACTCCCCCGGCAGCTTCACCTACGCCGCCCACCAGGCGATCCTGGCCGGGTTCCTGCCGACCCCGGCCTCGCCGGGCGGGCCGCACCCGCGCCTGTTCGCCGCCCGGTTCGCCGGCTCGGAGAGCACCGCGCCGCGCACCTGGGTGTTCGACGCCGCCGATCTTCCCGGCGCTCTGGGCGCCGCCGGGTACCGGACGGTCTGCATCGGCGGTGTCGGCTTCTTCAACAAGCAGGGGCCGCTGGGGTCGGTGCTGCCCGGCCTCTTCCAGGAGAGCCACTGGGCCCCGGAGATGGGCGTGCCCTCCCCCACCTCCTTCGAGGCGCAGGTCGCCCGCGCCGAACAGGTGACCTCCGAACAGCCCGCCGACCGGCCGCTCTTCCTCTTCGTCAACGTCGCGGCGCTGCACCAGCCGAACTGGTTCCACCTGCCCGGAGCGACCCGCGAGCACGGCGACAGCCGCGAGAGCCACGCCGCCGCCCTGGAGTACGTGGACGCCCACATCGGCCGACTCTTCGCCGCGATGAGCGCACGCCGGCCCTGCTTCGCGATCGTCTGTTCCGACCACGGCACGGCCTACGGCGAGGACGGCTACACCGGGCACCGGATCGGCCACGAGGTGGTCTGGACGGTCCCGTACGCCCACTTCACGCTCCCCACGACCGCCACGGCACCCGCACCCGCACCCGCACCCGCACCCGCCGGAAACGCCGCTGCCGGGAGCACCAGCGCCGGGAGCAGCGCCGCCGGGAACGCCACCATCGACGACGCCGCCGCCGAGGAGACCGCATGACCACCGCCCCCGCCCGGCCGGCCGGACCGTCGACCCCGGCACACCCCGCGGAGCCGGCGAGTCCGCCGGCACCCGGCTCCCCCTACCAGTCCTACGTCTACGCCTACCCGCACAAGACCGCGTACCGCCCGCTGCCGGACCGCCCCACCCTGCGCGACCTGTGGACCGGCGAGCGGCAGCACGCGCTCTCGCTCTACCTCCACATCCCGTTCTGCGAGGTGCGGTGCGGCTTCTGCAACCTCTTCACCCGGATCGGCAGCCCGGACGGCCTGACCACCGCCTACCTGGACGCCCTCGACCGCCAGGCCACCGCCGTCCGCGCGGCACTCGACGACGGCGCCCGCTTCGCACTGGCCGCGTTCGGCGGCGGCACCCCCACCTACCTGAGCGCGGCCGAACTGGAGCGGCTCTGCGACATCGCCGAGCACCGGATGGGCGCCGACCTGCGGGCGATACCGCTCTCGGTGGAGGCCTCCCCCGCGACGGCCACCGCCGACCGCCTGGAGGTACTCGCCGCCCGGGGCACCACCCGGCTGAGCCTGGGCGTGCAGTCCTTCGTCGACGCCGAGGCCCGCTCCGCGGTCCGCCCGCAGAAGCGCGCGGACGTCGAAGCCGCCCTCGGGCGGATCCGCGCCGCCGGATTCCCGGTCCTCAACATCGACCTCATCTACGGCATCGACGGCCAGACCGAGGCCGGCTGGCTCCATTCGCTGGACGCCGCGCTCGCCTGGCAACCCGAGGAGCTGTACCTCTACCCGCTCTACGTCCGCCCGCTGACCGGCCTGGCCCGGCGGGCGGAGCCGGAGAGCACGGCCGCGTGGGACTCCCGGCGGCTCGCGCTCTACCGGGCCGGCCGCGACCACCTGCTGGACCACGGCTACGAGCAGGTGTCGATGCGGATGTTCCGCCGCGCCGCGTCCCCCCAGGCCGGCAGCGGCGAGTACGCCTGCCAGACCGACGGCATGGTCGGTCTCGGCTGCGGAGCGCGCTCCTACACCTCCCGGCTGCACTACTCCTTCGACTACGCGGTCGACGCCACCGAGGTCCGCCGCATCATCGACGACTACGTGGCCACCGAGGAGTTCCGGCACGCCGTGGTCGGCCGGGCGATGACGCCGGACGAGGCACGACGACGGCACCTCGTGCAGTCGCTGCTCCAGGCCGACGGCCTGCCGGTGGCCGAGTACCGGGCCCGGTTCGGCAGCACGCCCGCCGAGGACTTCCCGGCCGAGCTGGCCGCGTTCGAGACCCACGGCTGGCTCGCGCCCGGCACGGACGCCCTCGGCCGGCTGGCGCTCTCCCCCGAGGGCCTGGCGCACTCGGACGCGGTCGGGCCGATGCTGTTCTCGCCCGAGGTCCGCACGCTGATGGCCGAGTACGAGGCGAAATGACCTTCCTCGGCATGCCCTCCGCCCGGCCCGCCCCCGAGGGCCCCACGGCCCCGGCGGCCAGCCCTGCCCCGCCTGTCCACACCAACCAGCCTGTCCCCACGGCCCTGGTTGTCCCCACGGCTCCGGCTGTGCGCACGGCCCCGGCTGTCCCCACGGCCCCGGTTGTGCGCACGGCCCCGGCGGCTTCCGCCGAACCGGACAGCGGGCCGGGCACCGGGCTCGACCTCAGCCTCCTCTACCGCGGCCCGCTGTCCTCCTGCGACTACGACTGCCCCTACTGCCCGTTCGCGAAGCGGCGCGACACGCCCGAGCAACTACGAGCCGACCGGGCCGCGTTGGAGCGTTTCAGCACCTGGGCGACCGACCGGGCCGGTACCGGCGACACGCTCTCGGTGCTGTTCACCCCCTGGGGCGAGGGCCTCGTCCGGTCCTGGTACCGCCGGACGCTGGTCGAGCTGAGCCGGCTGCCGCACGTCCGCCGGGTCGCGATCCAGACCAACCTCAGCTGCCGCACCGGCTGGCTGGCCGAGGCCGACCTCGCCACCCTGGCGCTCTGGGTCACCTACCACCCCGGGCAGATCACCCACGACCGATTCCTCTCCAAGTGCCGCGAACTGGACGCCCTGGGAGTGCGCTACAGCGTCGGCGTCGTCGGGCAGCCCGAACACCTGGAGGCGGCCCGGCGGCTGCGCGCCAAGCTGTCGCCCTCCGTCTACCTCTGGATCAACGCCGCCGAGGGCCTGACCTACAGCGACGCCGAAGCCTCCCGCTGGGCCGCCCTCGACCCGCACTTCGGCTACAGCCGGCACGCCCACCCCAGCGCCGGCCGCCCCTGCCGCACCGGCGAGTCCGTCCTCTCGGTGGACGGCGACGGGACCGTCCGCCGCTGCCACTTCGTCCGCGAGGAGCTCGGCAACCTCTACGACGGCTCCTACCGGGCCCGGCTCGCGCCGCGCGCCTGCCCCCTCCCGGTCTGCGACTGCCACATCGGCTACGTGCACCTGGAGACCCTTCCGCTGTACGACGTGTTCGCGGGCGGCGTCCTGGAACGCGTGCCGCACGGCTGGTGACCACGGACCGGCACCCGGGGTTCGAGCCGGTCCGGACCGGCGCCCCGCAGCGCGCCGGGGCCGTCGGTCACGGCGCCATCGGTCACGGCGCCATCGGACCCGGACCGCGCCGGCGGCTCCGGTCCAACGAGGGCGTGCCCTTCGCATCACGCCGGACGGTCACCGGCGGCACGCGCACGCCCTCAGCCTCCGGCCGGAAGGCACCTCCGCCACCTGGACTCCGCCCTCGACACCGCCGATGAGGCACACACCCACGGGACACCTCCGGCCGGAGGCCGGGGAGGACGCCCGCTGATCCGACGCGCTCCGGAAGAGACGCCCTGACCTCCGCGTCCCGGTCGGGGCCGCTGGAGTCGAGTGATCGTCGGTTCCGTGGCGACGGGGTTCCGCGGCACCAGGGTTGTTGTCGCAGGGGGCACGGCCGTCAGGCTGCGGTCGACGGGGCGCGGTCGACGGGGCGTGGTCGACGGGGCGTGGTCGATGACTTCGCAGGCGGCCGAGAGCAAACGAGTCGATTCGGACAGCACGGGCTGACGCACCGTCAATTCAGCGCCCGGCAAGCGCGTTCAATCGTCTCAAGACCGATCTGACGATGTCTCACCGAGCAGGTCTGCGGCCTGAGACGCGCCGCGCAGTCTCAAAGATCCGAACACCTCTCGACCCGTGGTTCACCGCCGGGTCAGAGTTGTCGCCGTCGGGCGGCGAAGCGGCCGGACGGAAGCCACCGGCACCCGTCCGTACGGACGACGAGTACGGACGGACCCGCGCGGCGAACCGACCGGCACCGCACGCGACCGCACCGCGCCCCGTCCGGCGCGCCCTCGGACCGTACCGCCGGAGCGCCGTAGCGCCGTACCGCCGGCCCGAGAGCCTCCGCCGCCCGGCGGCCGGTGGCCCCTCGGTGCCGCCCCGAACCACCCCAGGCCGTGGCGCCGCCGACCGGTGCACACGTCACGTCCACGTCCACGCCCACCGTCCCGGGCTTCCCGGGAGAACCAGCACGAGAACGAGAGGTATCCCATGTCCGCAGCGACCCTCCGCCCACCCACCCGTGCTCCCGGTGCCCGCCTCACATCGCCGGCGCTGGCGCTGGCAGTGCTCCTCTTCGGTCTGCTGCTCGGCCCCACCGCGGGGCAGGCCCACGCGGTGGACGTCCGGCTGCTCCAGCGCGACCTCGCGGGGCTCAGCTACGCCCCGCTCAGCGGCGTCGACGGCGTCTACGGTCCGCAGACCAGGGACTCGGTGCGGCACTTCCAGCGCGACAACGGCCTGGCCGTGGACGGCGACGCCGGGACGAACACGATGACCGCGCTGATCGCGAAGGTGAAGCAGGTCCAGGCCAAGGCGGGCGTCTCCGCCGACGGCGACTACGGACCCGCCACCATCGGCGCGGTGCGCAGCTACCAGAGCGCCCGCCACCTGGACGTGGACGGCATCGCCGGCCCGCAGACCATGGGCGCGATGAACATCGACCGCATCACCTCCAGCGGCACCGGCAGCAACAGCGACACCCGGCTGCTCCAGCGCAACCTGGCCGGCCTCGGCTATCTGGGCGAGGGCGGTGTGGACGGCGTCTACGGCCCGGCCAGCAAGAACGCGGTGCTCTCGTTCCAGAGCGACAACGGCCTGGAGGTCGACGGCATCGCCGGGCCGCTGACCGACGCGGCGCTGACCGCGAAGGTGAAGCAGGTGCAGGGCAAGGCGAACACGCCGGCCGACGGCGACTACGGACCCGCCACCATCAGCGCGGTGCGCGGCTACCAGAGCTCCCACAACCTGGAGGTCGACGGCATCGCCGGCCCGCGGACCATGGCGTCGATGGGCATCGCCCGCGAGCTCGGCGGCGGCAGCCCGGGCGGAGAGAGCGGCGGCACCCCCACCGTTCCCCCGCTGGACGGCAGTGTTCGCGACAAGATCGTCCAGGCGGCCCGTTCCCAGCTCGGCGTGCACGAGTGGGGCAACAACTGCAACCCGTACGGCCCGTGCGAGGCCTGGTGCGCCCTGTTCGCCAGCTGGGCGTGGCGGCAGGCCGGCGTCAACTTCAGCACCGCCTTCAGCGGGGACTTCTACTACTACGGCCGCAACCACGGCACCCTGCACAGCGGTCTGAGCAACCCGCAGCCCGGTGACGCCATCGTCTTCGGCTCCGGTCCGCAGAACACCAGCACGAGCGTCCACGTCGGCCTCATCGAGAAGGCCTACGCGGACGGCACCGTCGACACCATCGAGGGCAACTCCAGCGACCAGGTGATCCGCCGCCACTTCTCCCCGGCGGCCCGCGGCGCGTACGCCATCGTCTCCCCCGCCGGGGGCTGACCGGCGCGGTTCGCCGCCCTGCCCCCGGACGCCGCCGACGCCCGGGGGCAGGGCGCCGTCCACGGCGGCGCCGTGCCGCCGCTTCGTCGCACCCGACCCCGCGTACCGGGCGGGCAGTGGTCCGGATCACAGGAACTCCGGTGTCCGTGCGGCCAGGTCAGGGCATGAACACTGCTCCCACACCCCGCCGCACCGTCCTCCGGACCCTGACCGTCGCGGTCGCCCTGGTGGGCGGCGTGACACCCGTCTCCGGCTCCGCGGCCTTCGCCGCCGGGCCGGAGACGTACACGCTGACGATCAGGCACCTCGACCGCGCGGGCGACGTGCCGGCGAAGTACCGGACCTCCGTCACCGGCATCTCCGGCCCCGGCGCCGACCGGGCGGAGCGGCCGTACGACCCCTCCGGCGTCACCACCGTGCGGCTGCCCAAGGGCCGGTACCTGCTGGAGAGCACCCTCTACACCGACCGGGCGGCGGACGGCAGCGACTGGATCGTCCAGCCCCGGCTCGACCTCGACCGCGACACCACCGTCACCGTCGACGCGCGGACCACCGCCCCCGTCGACCTCACGCCCCCCGACGGCTCCGCGACGTTCCTGAACAGCGGGATGTTCATCGAGGTCACGCACGGGGGCGCCACCAGGATGACGAGCATCGTCAAGGCGACGCCGACCCTGCGCACCGCCCACCTGGGGCCCGAGGCCGAGGCCGGGTCGGTGAAGCAGTGGTACGACTCCTACTGGAAGACCGGCACCGGCGGCTACGCCCTCGGCCGGACCTTCTCCGGCTCCCGGGTGCTGACCGGGCTCACCCACCACTACACCGCGCAGGAGCTGGCCACCCTGGAACTCCGCGGCGGCACCCGCCCGGGGGCGGGCGGAGGCGAGGCGGGTGGAGGCGAGGCAGGCGCAGGCGAGGCAGGCGCAGGCGAGGCAGGCGCAGGCGAGGCGGGCGGAGGCGAGGCAGGCGCAGGCGAGGCGGCGGCGACCGGGCCGGGGCGCGGGGGCGCGACCGTCGACCTGTCACCGACCCTCGGGGCGGCCGCCGGGCCGAGCGTCGGTGCCTCCTGGTCACTGCCGCCGTCGGGGACCGCCACCCTGTTCGTCACGCCCCAGCGCGGCACCTGGGACGTCGTCTACAAGGCCCCCGAGACCCCCGGGGCGCGCCCGAACCGCTACTTCGACGACGGCATCGCCGTCCGGGCCGGGGCCACGACCACCCGCACCTTCGACAGCCCGGTGTTCGGGCCCGCGCTCACCGGCCGCGCCGGGGTCGAACGCGACGGAGACACCCTCACCGCGCACCTCCCGCTGCTCGCCGACGGCGACGGCCACGTGCCGACGACACCGTCCTTCGACACGGCCCACACCGCGCTGTACCGCGACGGCGTGCTGATCGGCGCCCGGTCCGGCGCGGACGGGGCGGCCGGGCGCGCGGCGTTCACCGTGCCCGCGGCCCCGGGCTCGTACCGGCTGGCCGCCACGGTGACCCGCAGGGGCGCGACCGGCGCGACCACCAGGGTGAACGCGTCGTGGACCTTCCAGTCGGCCAAGTCGGCCGAGCCGGCCCCCGTGCCGGTGAGCGTCGTCCGGTTCGCTCCCGGGCTGGGCGCGGCCGGCACCGCGGCGGCCGGGAGCCGGATCCGGGTGCCGGTGACCGTGCAGGGCGCCGCCGCGGACGGCCGCGTCCGCTCGCTGACGGTCTCGATGTCCGCCGACGGCGGCCGCTCGTGGACCGCGCTCCCGGTCGACGCGGGCGCCGTCACGGTGCAGAACCCGGCGGCGGGCACCGCGGTCTCGCTGCGCGCCGAGCTGACCGACACCGACGGCAACACCCTCGACCAGACCCTCGTCGACGCCTACCGCACCGAGTGACCCGGGGAGCGGCCGGCGCTGTCCCCGTCGCGGCGCCGGACCGCGCCGGCGCCCCGGCCTAGCGGCCCCGGCCCGCGAACCGGCTGACGGCCTCGCGCACGTACCGGACCTTGGTCTCGCTGTCGAGGTGCCCGGCGTCCTCGGCGACCAGCAGTTCGGCGTCCGGCCAGGCCCGGGCCAGCTCCCAGACCGTCCCGAGCGGGCCGTTCATGTCCATCCGGCCGTGCACCAGCACCCCGGGGATGCCCGCCAGCCGGCCGGCGTCGCGGACGAGGTCGCGGTCCTCCAGGAACAGGCCCTGGGAGAAGTAGTGCGCGCAGATCCGGACCACGGCCAGCCGGGTCTCCGCGGGGAGGGTGGTGAACACCCCGGACTTCCCCTGGGGCTCGCCGGACAGCAGCGCGTCCTCCCAGGCGGACCAGTCCATGGCCGCCTTCTCCCTGACCGCGGGGTCGGGGTCCTCCATGAGCCGGGCGTAGGCCCCGAGGACGTCGCCGTCGTGCGGGGTGCCCGGCGCCCCGGCCAGGAACCGCTCCCACGCCTCCGGGTAGAACCGTCCGGCTCCCCGGTACAGCCAGTCGATGTCGCTGCGGCGGCCGCCGAAGACGGAGACCAGGATGAGCTCGGACACCCGCTCCGGGTGCTGCTCGGCATAGGCCAGGCTGAGGGCGGAGCCCCAGGAGTAGCCGTACAGCAGCCAGCGCTCGATGCCCAGGTGCTCGCGCAGCCGCTCCATGTCGGCGATCAGGTGCCGAGTCGTGTTGTGCCGCATGTCGGTGGCGGGGTCGGCTGCGTGCGGGGTGCTGCTGCCGCAGCCGCGCTGGTCGAACAGGACCAACTGGTAGCCCGCCCGGTCGAATCCCCGGTACCCGCCGCGGTGGAATCCCCCGCCCGGGCCGCCGTGCACGACGACCGCGGGCTTGCCGCCGGGGGTGCCACGGACCTGCCAGTACACCTGGTTGCCGTCGCCTACGTCGAGCATGCCCTCGTCGTAGGGCTGGGGTGCCGTATCCGGCTGGACCACGTCCACTCCTTCGGTGGGGTCGGTGTTGCACGCGGGGGTGGCGGGCCCACGCCCGGCGCCGGGGCCTGGTGACGGGCCCGGCGCCGGGGCCTGATGACGGGGCGTGGTGACGGGGCCTGACGGGCCCGAGGACTCAGCGGAGCGGGCCGCTGCCCGCTTCGGACTACGTGAGGATGCGCTGGAGCCAGCGGAAACGGGCGTTGCGGGCGTCCCCGCTGAGGGCCGCCTGCGGTGCGAGGGTGTCGAAACCGTGGAACGCCCCTGGCCACACGTGGAGTTCGGCCTGGCCACCGGCCCGCCAGATCGCATCGGCGTAGGCGACGCCCTCGTCCCTGAAGGTCTCGGCCGACCCGACGTCGATGTACGCCGGGGGCAGTCCGGACAGGTCGGTGGCACGCGCGGGAGCCGCGTAGGGCGGCAGGTCGGCGGCGGCGCACCGGTCGCCCAGGAGCGCCTGCCACCCGGTGGCGTTGGAGGTCCGGTCCCAGGTGTCGACGCCGGCCAGCTGGTGACTGGAGAAGGTGCTGTTGCGGTCGTCGAGCATCGGGCAGAGGAGCAGTTGCCCGATCGGTGCGGGACCGCCCCGGTCGCGGGTGAGCAGGGCGAGCGCTGCGGCGAGGCCGCCGCCTGCGCTCTTCCCCCCGATGACGATGCGGTCGGCGTCGATGCGCAGTTCGGCCGCGTGGGCGGCTACCCGGACGAGCCCGGCGTAGCAGTCCTCCACCGGTCCTGGGTAAGGCGTGTGCGGCGCCAACCGGTACTCGACGGAGACGACGGCCAGTTCCAGTGCGAGAGCCCATTCACGCAGCAACTGCGGAAGGACCGACCACGCATTGCCCATGATCATTCCGCCGCCGTGCATGTAGTACAGCAGCGGCAACGGCCCGGCGACCCCGGCGGGCCGCGCACTCACGAGCGTGACGTCCGGCCCGCCCGGCGGTCCCGGGACCCGCAGCTCCTCCACCTCGAAGCGGCCCTCGGCGCCGAGCTCCCGGACCGTCGGCCTCGGCCGGTTCGCCGTGTCCCACGCCTGCCGGTCGGCGAGGTTCTCCGGCGTGACCGGATCCCTGGCGGCATCTCCCAAAGCGGCCAGTGCCACGCTCAGTTCGGGGTCGAAGGGGGGCGCACCGCCCGCCGTCGCGACGACCGGGCCCGGCTCCGCCGCCATGTCACCGCTGCTCATGACAGGCACTCCCGTCGAGCGGGAACGTCCCTGCCGGCGTCCCGGCCGCAACGACTCGTCGGTATGTCCGTGGATCCGGGCAAAGCTCGCGCGGGGTACATGCAGTGCAGTCAACCACCTGCCGGGCAGCCGCCGCAGCGCCTCGGCCGAGCCGCGCTATCGCATCCGGTGCAACACCCGTGCTTGGTGCGCTGCGGGTCCTGGCGCTGTCCGGATGGGTTGCTTCGCAGCCGGAATGGCGTGCCGAGCATGTGCGGCGCAGTCGGTCGGTCGGCTGCCGGGGAGCGGACGCTGCCGGTCGGCCGACGGCCTTCGCGGCAGGCGGAGTTGGGGCCCGAGCCGGGGCGCCGCCCGTGGCGGGCGACTGTCGTACCCATGCGGTTCACTCTCCTCCGACAGACCGTTCTTCGGCATTCCCCCTGGAGACCCGACCATGACGCAGGACACCCCGGCCACCGCCTCCGGAAGTTGGGAGGACGTACTCGCCCAGGCCTTCGGCGAGGTACTCGGCCGCCCGCTCTCCTCGTTCGACCCCACGGCCCGCTACGGCGCCTTCTACAGCGGCAACTTCCTCCTGGAGAGCGAGCTGGACCGGGACCGGGCGTGGGTGGCGCCGGCCGCGCTGGCGGGGGTGGAGCCGGTCGTCACGGAGCACCTGCTGCTCACCCCGCCCGGTGACCTCGACCTCCCGGCGCTGGCCTTCGACGCGAGCCGGTCGCTCTTCCTGGTCGAGGCGTCGGCGTTCCCCGACGCCTTCGCCGAGGACCTCGCCGCGCTGCCGTCGGCACGGACCGGCCTCGTCCTGGGCGCCGAGCTGGGCCGGCTGGCCGACCGTCACGGCCTCGACCTGACGTCGGCCGAACTCGCGGGCGACGCGTGGAGGCTGTGGAAGGGGCGGATGGTCTCCGCCGACACCCTCCTCGACGCGCTGCGCGCCGCCACCGGCCTCCTCGGCGCCACCGGTCCGGACGAGGTGCCCGCCGGCCTCGGCGAATCCGCCGACGCGGTGGAGGAGGAGGCCCACGAGCGGGTCGCGGCCGTGGAGGACGCCCGCCTGCGCGACTACCTGGCGGCCTTCTGCGACCCGGAGTCCCACGAACTCGCGCTCTGGCTCTACGAACTGGACGAGGACGACGACGAGGACAACAACGAGGACGAGGACGACGAGGAAGCGGACGAGGACGGCGGCGGAGACGGCGAGGACGACGGCCGGCTGGTGATCCGCTGGGACGGGGCGGTGGACCAGTACGAGGTCATCGTCCAGCGGGTCGACGCCTGACCGCGCACGCCGACCGGTAGGCCCTCCGCGGGGAGGGTGGTCCGGGCCGGCCGCCGCCGACGGGGAGGGGCGTGGACCGGTCGGCCCCGCTCCTGTCGGGCCCACCCGGCACCACGGTCCGCGGGATCGTGGTGCCCGCGGTGGCGCGCCGGTGCCCGCTGGCGCGCCCCGGCGGCAGCGGCGGAGACGGCCGTCGACGCGGGCCCGGCGATGTCAGTGCCACAGGTCAGGATGGGCCCATGACAGACGCCGTGCTCTCCCCCGCCGCCTACGCCACCGCCGTCCGGACGGCCCTCCACGCCGCCGCCGCGTACTACACGGACGGCTCCACGCCGCTCGGTGACGACGAGTACGACGCCCTGCTCCGCGCCGTCGCCGCCTTCGACGAGACGCACCCCGACCAGGTTCTGCCGGACTCCCCCACCGGGAAGGTCGCCGGTGGCGCGGTCGGCGGCGACGTCCCGCACAGCGTGCCGATGCTGTCCCTGGACAACGTCTTCACCGCCGAGGAGCTCGCGGACTGGGCGGCCGGGCTGGAGCGCCGACTCGACCGCCCGGTCGACGGCTGGTGCGTGGAGCCCAAGCTGGACGGGCTCGCGATCGCCGCCCGCTACCGCGCCGGCCGGCTGCACCGGATCCTCACCCGCGGCGACGGCCTCGCCGGGGAGGACATCTCCCACGCCGCCGACGCGATCCTGGGCCTGCCCGCCGAACTCACCGCACCGGTCGACGTCGAACTGCGCGGCGAGGTGCTCCTCACCGCGGACCAGTTCGAACACGCCAACGCCGTCCGGACGGCGCACGGCGCCACCCCGTTCGCCAACCCCCGCAACGGTGCCGCCGGAACCCTGCGCGCCAAGGACCGCCCCTACCGCATCGAGCTCAGCTTCTTCGCCTACGACGCCCTCGGCCTCGGCGAGGACCTCACCCACAGCGCCCTGCTCGAACGCCTGGCGGCCCTCGGCGCCGAAACGGCGGCCTCGACCGCCGCCGGCCCCCGGCGCTGCGCCACGGTCGAGGAGGTCCAGCAGCGCGTCGAGGAGATCGCCGCCCTGCGCGCCGACCTGCCGTTCGGCATCGACGGCATCGTCGTCAAGGCCGACTCCCCCGCGGACCGTTCCCGGGCCGGTTCGGGCTCGCGCGCGCCGCGCTGGGCGATCGCCCGCAAGCTCCCCGCCCGGCACACCGTCACCCGGCTGCTGGGGGTCGAGTGGAACGTCGGCCGCACCGGCATCATCGCCCCGCGCGCCGTTCTCGAACCGGTCGTCGTCGACGGCGTCACCGTCACCTACGCCACCCTCCACAACCCCGCCGACATCACCCGCCGCGACCTGATGATCGGCGACCGCGTCTTCGTCTACCGCGCCGGCGACGTCATCCCGCGCGTCGAGGCCCCGCTCGTCGAGGAGCGCACCGGCGGCGAGACGCCGATCGTCTTCCCCGAGAGCTGCCCGCGCTGCGGCGACGCGATCGACACCACCGAGCAGCGCTGGCGCTGCACGCGCGGCCGCAACTGCCAGGCCGTCGCCTCGATCCGCTACGCCGCCGGCCGCGACCAGCTGGACGTCGAGGGCCTCGGCGGCACCCGCGCCGTCCAGCTCGTCGAAGCCGGGCTCGTCGCCGACGTGGCCGACCTGTTCGCCCTCACCCGCGAGCAGCTCCTCGGCCTGGAGCGCATGGGCGACACCAGCGCCGACAACCTCGTCGCCGCCATCGGGGCCGCCCGTACCCGACCGCTCAACCGCGTCTTCTGCGCCCTCGGGGTGCGGGGCACCGGCCGCACCATGTCGCGGCGGATCGCGGCCCACTTCGGGTCGATGGCCGCCGTCCGCGCCGCCGACGCCGAGACCCTGGCCGCCGTGGACGGCATAGGTCCGGAGAAGGCCCGCGTCATCGTCGCCGAACTCGTCGAGCTGGCACCCGTCCTGGACAAGCTCGCCGCCCACGGCGTCGGCACCGCGACGACCGAGCCGGTGCGGGCGGCCTCCGCCACGGCCACCGTCCCGGCCGCCGCAGCGGTGGAGGCGGGGGCGGAGGCGGGCGCAGCAGCGGAGGCGGGGGCGGCGGCGAAGGACGGCCCGCTGGCGGGCGGTGCCGTCGTCGTGACCGGCAGCATGACCGGGCCGCTCGCCGCGCTGTCCCGGAACGAGGTGAACGAGCTGATCGAGCGCGCCGGGGGCAAGGCCTCGTCCTCGGTGTCGAAGCGGACCACGCTGCTCGTCGCCGGTGAGAAGGCCGGCTCCAAGCTGACCAAGGCCGAGGAGCTCGGCATCCGGGTCCTGACGCCCGAGGACTTCGCCGCCCTGGTCGCGGACTTCCTCACCGAGGAGTGACGGGCCCTGGGCCGTGTCGGGCCGGTGACCACCGGTCCGGCGCGGTCGCAGCGGTGTGAACCTCCTCCCGCGCCGGGCGGGGGAGGCCGGTCGGACACGGCTCCCCGTGCCGGGCGGGGCCGGTGACAATTCGTTTGCGGAGCGGCCGTACGGCGTGGCACTGTCGGGGCGTTCCGCCCGGACGCGGCGGGACCCTCCTGCTCCAGGAAAGGGCTGCCCATGACAGGCTGCGCGGCGCTCGGCGCGGTACCCGGCATGGTCCTCGGCGACTCCGTGGTCCGCACTTCGGCCGGGGAGCCGCGTCCGTCCTGACCTTCCGCCGCTCCCCTCCTCGTCGAAGTGCGTTTCGTGCCCCTCCGCAGGCTCGACCACGAGGAGTACCGGTGCCCGAGATCCACCGGACCGACGCACACACCGCCATCGCCACCACCGTCACCGCCCTGCCCGGCCGTTGGCACGCCGAGAACGGCGCGCCGCCGCCCCGTCGGCTGGTCGTCGCCGACGACCGGATGCGGGCCGACGCCGCCTTCCGGCTGGTCGCCGGCGGTACGGCTCTGCTCTGGCAGGGCGACTACCACGGTGCCCGCCAGCTGCTGTCCGCGCTGACACGCCGGGCCGAAGCCGGCGGGCCCGGTCAACAGGGGTCGGGTCGCCAGGGGCCCGGTCGCCAGGGGGCCCGTCTCCAGGACTCCCGTCTGCAGGGGGCCGGCGTTGCGGCTCCGGCCGGCCCGGCCGAGGCCTTCCACCGCCACCGGAGCGAGCGTGCCCGGACCGCCCGGTCGGTCGGCTCGCTCCTCGTGCTGCTGGACTCCGAGCACTCGCTCCGCCTGCGGCGCGCTCCCGATGTGCGCAGGGCCTGCCGGGAGGCCTACGGCCCGCCGGACGGGCCCCGGGTCGTCGCACTGCGCGAGCTGCTCGGCGTCATCGGCGCGCAGCAGTGGCGCGAGCGGGGCGTGGAGGTGCCCGCGCTCGGCGCGCGCATCCACCCGCACTACGGCGTCTTCTCCCCCGTTCGCGGCGAGTACGTCGACCTGGTCGCCCGTGCGCCGCTGCCTGCGGCCGTCCGGGCCGAGGGGCCCGGCCATGCCGCGGCGTTCGACCTCGGTACCGGCACCGGGGTCCTGGCCGCCGTCCTGGCCCGCCGCGGCATCGGCCGGGTCCTCGTCACGGACGCCAACCCACGTGCGCTCGTCTGCGCCCTCGACAACGCGGATCGGCTCGGACTGGCCGACCGTGTCCAGGCGGCCGGCACCGGCCTCTACCCGCCCGGCGGCGAACGCGCCGGTCTGGTGGTCTGCAACCCGCCCTGGCTGCCCGCCCGACCGACGTCGCACCTCGAACTGGGCGTCTACGACGCCGACGGCCGGATGCTGCACGACTTCCTCGACGGTCTGCCGGACCGGCTCGCCCCCGGCGGCGAGGGCTGGCTGGTCCTCTCCGACCTCGCCGAGCACCTCGGCCTGCGCTCCCGCGACGATCTGCGCGCCGCCTTCGCCACGGCGGGCCTGCGCGTCCTCGGCCGTCTCGACACCCGCCCGCGTCACCGCCGGGCCGTCGAGACCGCGAGGGAAGGCCTGGTCGGTGGGGCGGGTGGGGCGGGCAGGGCGGGCGGGGGCACCGGCGGCCGGGCGGCCGTCGACCCGCTCCGCGCCGCCCGCGCAGCCGAGGTGACCTCGCTCTGGCGCCTCGCCCCGTCGTGACCACCGGTCGCCGCCCGCTCACAGCCTGGGGCGGGACCGGGCGAGAGGGTCGAGCAGGGCGGGAGGGTCGGGCCGGAGGGGCAGGTGCCTGACGGTCGCGGCCGGAGAGCCCGGGCCGGAGTGAGGCCGGGGTGGGAGCCGGGTGAGGTCCGGGGCCGGGGTGGCCGGCCGCCCTCCGGCCTGCGGTGATCCCCGTCCCCGGCGGCGGGGTTCGCGAGGAGGCGAGGAGGAACGGCGGGGCACGGCCGGATCGGCGGGACCGGGCGCCTCGCGCCGTCGGGCGTGCGGCCGGACGGGCGGACGGGTGCGGGGGTGTTCCCGGAACCGCCTCGACCCTCCCGGCCGGCGGGTCCGGAGCACCGCACGGCGCCCCGGTGGACGTGGGGGGTCGGCGAACTAGCCTGGTGGTAGTAGGAGGCGATGGACATGCTTGGAAACGCACCGCTGATAGCCATCATCCCGGCTGCCGACATGGCCCGGGCGAAGAGCTTCTACACCGACACCCTCGGCCTGAAGCTCACCGAGGAAAGCCCGCAGGACGTCACGTTCGAGTGCGGTGGCACGGAGTTCGGCCTCTACGAGACCCCGAGCGCCGGGCAGGCCGCGCACACGCTGGCCAGCTTCAAGGTCGCGGACCTCGACGCCGAGATGGCGACGCTGCGCGGCCGCGGGGTCACGTTCGAGGACTACGACTTCCCGGGCCTGAAGACGGTCGACGGCGTGGCGGAGGCCGACGGCATGCGCGCGGCCTGGTTCAAGGACAGCGAAGGAAACATCCTCTGCGTGAACGAGCGGACCGCCACTCGGTGACCTGAGCCGGACGGCCGGGCCGACCCGCGATTCGGCCGGCTGGAACAGGAGACGGGCAGAACAACAGGCAGGCGGAGCAGCGGGCGGGCGGAGCAGCGAGCGGGCGGAGCAGCGAGCGGGCGGAGCAGCGGGTTTCCCACCCCCGCCGGCAGGGCGCCGGAGGTCCGGGGCGCCGGGGCCGAGTCCCCGGGCGCCCTGCGCTCCGGCGCTCCGGCCCCGGGCGTACTCGTCCGCTAGAGGGGCTCGCCGAGCGGGCCGTGCTCCGCCTCCAGCGCGACGGCCCAGTGGGCGGCGAAGTCCGGCTGGGTCCCGTCGGCGTCGGTGAACCCGTACTCCTGGTAGAGCCCCCAAGTGGCCAGCGCGCGGCCGGTCTTGGCCATGACGTCCGGGTCGGCGGCCAGTGCGGCGACGGCGCGGCCCAGGTAGGCGGGGGTCTCGGAGTGGGCGAAGTTCGGGTCCGTGGCCGCCCCGTCGCGCCAGTTCCCCTCGGTGACGCCGAAGAGGTCCAGCATCGCCTCGGAGCGCAGGAAGCCGGGGGTGAGGGCGACTGCGGCGACCCCGTGCGGCTTCAGTTCGGCGGCCTGGGCGACGGCGAGCCGGATCACGGACGACTTGGCGAGGTCGTAGAAGAACGAGCCGCGATAGCGGGCGGTGTTGCCGTCGGTGACCTCCACGACGAGGCCGCTGCCGCGCGCGACCATCAGCGGGAGCGCGTACCGGCTGGTGATGACGTGGGTCTCCACCGCCTGCCGGACCAGCCGCAGCCCGGTGTCCAGGTCCTGCTCCCACAGCGGGTGCTGCCAGTCGGTCAGCGGGTCGCCGCCCCAGACGGAGTTGACGAGCAGGTCGAGCCGGCCGTCCTGCTCGGCGGCGATCCGGTCGACCAGGGCCCGGACCTCCTCGGGGCGGCTGTGGTCGACGCGGACCGGGACCCCGAGGCCGCCCGCCTCGGTGACCCTGCGGGCGGTCTCCTCGATCGTCTCCGGGCGGTCCAGCTCGGACCGCCCCGCCGAGCTGCTGCGCCCCGTGACGTAGACCGTGGCGCCGGCGGCTCCCAGTTCGACGGCGATCCCCCGCCCGCCGCCCCGGGTGCCGCCCGCGACCAGCGCGACCCTTCCCGTGAGGGGCCGCTCGTCCCGGCCGTCCTGCCCGCCCCGCCGGTCCCGGCCGTCCGAGCCGTCCTGCCTGTCCTGCCTGTCCTGCCTGTCCTGCGTCATGCTTCCTCCGTCTCGGTGCCGCTCCACGACGGTGTGCGGGGCGACAGCAGGGTGTCGATCTCTCGTTCGATCCGCTGGGGCAGGGTGCCCTCACGATCCAGGGCCCAGGCCAGTCCGGCGCCGGCCACGATCGCCTGGACGGACCGGGCCAGCCCCGCCGGGTCCGCCCCGGGGCCGAGTTCGCCCGCGGCCACGGCCTCCGCCAGGAGCTTCTCCAGCGCCTCCCGCTGCTTGCGGTGGACGGCCAGGGCGTGCTCGCGGAGCGTCGGGTCGGTCAGGTCCGCGCAGAGGAACGCCAGGTGGTTGGCGAAGCCGTCCGGCGTCACCATGTCGGCCGTCGAGTCCACGACCAGTGCCGTCAGGGCCGCCAGCGGCGAGGCGTGCTCCGCCCGGACCTCGCCGTAGCGCGCCTCCGCCTCCCGGACGGACAGCTCGGCCAACGCGACCAGCAGACCGCGCTTGGACCCGAACCGCTGGACGAGGGTGGCGGGCACCAGCCCGACCTCGCCCGCGACGGCCGCCAGGGTCAGCCCGGCCGGACCGACCCGCCCCATCACCTCCACCGCCGCACGCAGGATCACCGCGTCCTCGACGCCTCTCGGACGACCGGCCATCGACCACCACCTCCATTAATAAATGAACGTGCGTTTATTATGCCCGAGCCGAAGCCGCAGCGGAAGCGGAATCCCGGTCGACACCCCGGCCGAGGCGGACGAATCACGGCGGCCGAAGCCCTCGACTCACCCGATCGAGTGACTGTGACGACCTCACCCATCCGCCGGAGCCACTGGGCCGAATGCGCCGTGTGAGCAACAGGACGAGCACCCGCCGGACCCGCCGGACGGATCCGGACCGCGCAGCGAGCGGCGAGGCGCACCGCGACGACACCCGGGCCGACCGGGCCGACCGGGCCGACCGGGCAGGTCGGGTCGGCCCGACCGACCGGGCGGGCCGAAGCACGGCCGGCGCCCTCCGGGTGTTGGCTCCGGTGCTCTGCGGCCTCGCGGCTGCGGCGGCCGCCGTCGGGGCCGGGGAGGCCGTGGCCGCGTTCGGCCGGCCTGCAGCGGCACCGGTGCCGGCGATCGGCTCCACCGCCATCGACCTCGCTCCCACGGTGGTCAAGGAGTGGGCGGTGCGGTCCTTCGGCACGGCCGACAAGACCGTTCTGCTGGCCGGGATCCTCACCGCGTTGGGCGTTCTCGCCGCCGCACTCGGTCCGGTCGCGGCCCGCCGCCGCGCCGTCGGCATCCTCCTGCCGGCCGTCGTCGGCGCCCTGGGGGTGTGGGCGGCACTCGCCCGGCCGGACGCCGGGCCCGCCGACGCGTGGCCGTCGGCGGCCGCCGCGCTCGTCGGCGCCGCCGTGCTCACCGCACTCCTGCGGCGCCACCACGCCCGCCGAGCCCCCCACCCGCGGACCGAGGCGGACCGGGCCGACGCGGACCGGGTCGACGCGGGCCGGGCCGACAGAGGGCGGACCAGCAGAGGCCGGACCGACGCAGACCGGACCAGCGCGGGGCGGATCGACGAACGGACCGGCGAAGGGAGCAGCGGAGGAGCCGGAGGAAGGTCCGGCAACCCGGACGAGGGGCCCGACCAGGCACACGAAGCGCAACGCAACACGCCGGACGACGCAGCACCCGGCACGCGGTCCGAGCCGGCACACCGCGTCGGCGCAGCCCCGGCCGCCGGACACGGCACGGTGCCTCCCGCACGCCGCACCGTGATCGCCGCCGGTGCCGTGATCGCCGCCTCCGCCGGCCTGGCGGCCGGGGCCCGGGTGCTGTCCGACCGCCGCAACGACGTCACCACCGCCCGCCGCGCGGTCCGGCTCCCGGCCCCGGCCCGACCCGCGCCGCCGCTCCCGGCCGGCGCCGACCTCCGGCTGCCCGGACTGCCGGCCTTCCGGACGGGGCCCGCCGACTTCTACCGCGTCGACACCGCGCTGGTGCTGCCCCGCATCGACCCGCGCGACTGGGCGCTGCGCATCCACGGGCTCGTCGACCGCCCGCTGGTGCTCGGCTTCGACGACCTCCTCGCACTGCCCCTGGAGGAGTTCGACCACACCCTCTCCTGCGTCTCCAACGAGGTGGGCGGCCCGTACGTCGGCACCACCCGCTGGCTCGGCGCCTCACTGCCCGCCCTGCTCCGCCGGGCCGGCGTGCGCGCGGGGGCGGACCAGCTGCTCGGCAGCTCGAAGGACGGCATGACCATCGGCACCCCGCTGGAGTCGGTGCTGGACGGCCGAACCGCACTGCTCGCGGTCGCGATGGACGGCGGGCCGCTGCCCGTCGAGCACGGCTTCCCCTGCCGGACGGTGGTCCCGGGCTTCTACGGCTACACCTCGGCCACCAAGTGGCTGGTCGACCTGGAGGTCACCACCTTCGCCGCCCGCGACCCGTACTGGGTGCGGCGCGGCTGGGACCGCACGGGCGAGGTGCGCACCGCCTCCCGGATCGACGCGCCCGCCGCGTTCGCCCGGGTCCCGGCCGGGGACGTCACGGTCGCCGGCACCGCCTGGGCCACCCACCGGGGCGTGGCCGCCGTCGAGGTCCGCGTCGACGGCGGGCCGTGGCGCCGGGCCGCTCTCGCCGCCGACGCCGGTCCGGACGTGTGGCGGCAGTGGAGCCTGCGCTGGACGGGTGCCGTGCCCGGCACGCACCGCCTGGAGGTGCGCGCCACCGACGCCGCCGGCGCCGTCCAGGACGAGGCCCGCCGACCGCCCCACCCCTCGGGGGCGACCGGCTGGCACAGCACGGTCGTCACCGTCCTCTGAACCCCGGCCCCACCCGTCCCCCCACCGTCCGAACCGTCCCGCCCCGGTCCCCTGCGGGACCACCTCACCGTCGCCGGCAACCGGCCGGCACGCACCTCACAGGAAGTCCGCCCGATGAACCCGATCCTGCGCCGCAAGCCCGTCACCGCCCTGCTCGCCACCGGCCTCCTCGCCGCGGCCCTGTCCGCGTGCGGCAGCGGCGGCGGCACCGAGGCCTCCGACGCGGCAGGCTCCGCCGCACCCGCGACGGCCGCACCCGCTACGGCCGCCGCCGGGTCTGCCACCGGCCCGGCCCCGGCGAACGGCTCCCCGGCCGTGCAGACGGCGGCCGGGCAGCCGTTCGGTGCCGCGTGCTCCGCCGTGCCGAAGGACGGCGCCGGCTCCTTCGACGGGATGGCGCAGGACCCGGTCGCGACCGCTGCGTCCAACAACCCGCTGCTGTCCACGCTGGTCACGGCGGTGAAGCAGGCCGGCCTGGTCGACACGCTCAACTCGGCCAAGAACATCACCGTGTTCGCGCCGACCAACGACGCCTTCGCCAAGCTTCCGAAGAAGGACCTCGACGCCGTCCTCGCCGACAAGGAGAAGCTCACCAGGATCCTGACCTACCACGTCGTCCCGCAGCGCCTGTCGCCCACCGCGCTGACCGGCGGCCACAAGACCCTGGAGACCCACGACGTCACGGTGACCGGCGCCGCCCCGGACTTCACCGTCAACGGCGCGGCCAAGGTGCTCTGCGGTGACGTGCAGACCGCCAACGCGACGGTCTACATCGTGGACACCGTCCTCATGCCGGCCTCCTGACGGGCCCCCACCGACCGCGGTCCCCGGCCGACCCCCCTCCGGCCGGGGACCGCACCCGTCTGCCCGCGAGCGGACGGCCGGCCCTGCCCCCACCCCCGGAGCCGACCCCGCCCCCGGAGCCGGTCAGCCTCGGCGCCGGTCAGCCTCGGCACCGGTCAGGCCTCGGCGAGGTCGGGGACGGCCGCGTCGAGCGCGGTGGTGACCCGGTCGAGGAGGGCGCGGAGCGCGGCGAGGTCCTCGACCGGGAGGCCCGTCGAGGCGAGGAGGCGGCGCGGTACCTGGCCGGCCTGCTCGCGCAGGGCCGCGCCGTCCCCGGTGAGGCTGACGGTGACCGAGCGCTCGTCCTCCGGGCTGCGCTCGCGCCGCACCAGGCCGGCCGCCTCCAGCCGCTTGAGGAGCGGGGAGAGGGTGCCGGAGTCCAGGCGGAGGTGCTCGCCGATCCGCTTGACCGGCAGCTCGCCGTGCTCCCAGAGGACGAGCATGACCAGGTACTGCGGATAGGTGAGCCCGAGGTCCTTGAGCAGCACCCGGTAGACGCCGCCGAAGGCGCGGGAGGCCGCGTTCAGCGAGAAGCAGATCTGCTGGTCGAGGCGGAGCAGGTCGGCGTCCGGACGGTCGGGAAGCGTGGTCATGCGTCCATGGTAGCGATGCCTCCTGCGCCATTGAGTTGTGCGCAACTTAATTGCGTGCTCTACTTGTCTCCGGCAGGCGGCCCGGAACGGCCGCCGACACGACGCCGAGACACCGACCACAGCAGGACGGAAGGGAACGCACCATGGACGCGCTCTACACCGCAGCCGCCACCGCGAACGGCCGGGAGGGCCGCGCCGTCAGCTCCGACGGCCGGCTGGACCTCGCCCTGGCGATGCCGCCCGCGCTCGGCGGCAGCGGCCAGGGCACCAACCCGGAGCAGCTGTTCGCCGCCGGTTACGCGGCCTGCTTCGCCAGCGCACTGGGCCTGGTCGGCCGGCAGGCGCGGGTCGACACCAGCGAGGTCTCGGTGACCGCCGAGGTCTCCATCGGCAAGGACGGCGCCGGGTTCGGCCTCTCCGTGGTGCTCCGGGTCGAGCTGCCCGAGTCGCTGGCGGGCGAGACCGGCGAGCTGCTGGTGAAGCAGGCGCACGAGGTCTGCCCCTACTCCCGCGCCACCCGGGGCAACATCCCGGTCGAGCTCGTCGTCGAGTAGTCGGGCGGTCCCGCCGGCGGACAGGCGCGGCGGGAGCACCGAGACCGGGAGTGCCGGGAGTGCCGAGACCGGAAGCACCGAGGCCAGGAGTACCGAGGCCGGGGGCACCCGGAGCACGAGGCACCCCCGGCACGGGGACGCAGGACCACGGAGACCGGGACGGGCTCGCCGCACGGGGACGCGGCGGGCCCGTCCGGCGTCCACCCACCACCCGCCGCCCCACCACCCGTCCACCGTCCACCGCCCCACCACCCGCCGCCCACCGAGACCCGGAAACCCCCGGGGGCGGGGCCGGCCGGGCCCCGGCGGGGTAGCGTTTCAACCCATGAACCACCACCCGCCGGCCGACGACCGCGAGCGCCAGGTCGCAGCCGGGGTACTGCTCCGCTACCAGGACCCGCACCCGCACCCGGCCCTGCGCCACTCCCCCGTCAGCTACGTCTCGACCGCGCTCTGGTTCGAGCTGACCGCCCTCGCCATCGCGCCCGCCGCAGCCGCCCCGACCGCCCACGCACTGCTGCGCGCCATCGCCGCCGACGCGGTCGACGCCGCACTCGCGCCCGGCAACGAGCGGGCCCCGCGCGACGACCTGTACGTCACGCACCCCGCGTACATCGGCCCGCACCGCCGGGTGGTCTGGTTCCAGCGCTCGGGCCCGCGCGGTCTGATCACCGCGATGTTCCCGCCCGAGTCCTGACGCCGGGCGACACCCGGGCGAGGACGCTCAGCGCTCGACCCGCAGGCTGTGGCAGACCCAGCTGAGCCGGTCGGGCCCGAAGACCGGCGGCCGGTCGTGGTACGTCCCGTCCGAGACCGAGAGGTTGACGATCAGATAGGCGTGCCAGTCCGGGCCGACACCGCGCCGGTCGGCGTGGATGAGCGTGTCGCCGACGAACCAGTCCACCGAGTACGCGCCGAAGACGGTCCGCAGGTCGAAGGTCGCGCCGGGGGCTATCCCGGCGGCGGCGCCGTGCCAGTACCGGTAGCCGCCCCGGACGTGGTTGGAGATCTCCAGCAGGTCCGGGTGGTCGGGGTGGTACTCGAAGACGTCGACCTCGTTGCCGCCCTCCCGCCACGTCCAGATGGCGGGCCAGGCGCCCAGCTCGACGGGCAGGGTGACCCGGGCGGTGAGGACGTCGCCGGTGCGGACCTGGAAGCCCTCCGGACTGCCCTCGGTGGTCAGCAGGTTGCACGTCCAGAGGTCGCCGCCGTGCCGCCGGGTGGCGGCGAACACCCCGCCGGGGCAGTGGAGGCGGCTGAGGAAGTCGAGCTTGTGGTCGCCCCGGTTGGTCGGGCCCATCCGGGGATAGGCGCTGCTGCGGCCCGCGATCCACTGGCTGGTCGATGTGAAGTCGGCGTCGAACACGACGGCCACGGCTGCCTCCCCGGTGCCCCGGCGTCGCGGCGGCCCACTACCGCCGCACACGAACGGTGATTTACCCGACACGCAGCGCAATATGCGAACCGGACGCTCCGGGTCCACACCGATCGCCCGCCGGGCGTGGCGGGGAGGAGGGAGTGCGCGGGCGCGTGGGGTCAGCCGACGGCCGTGGGCGCACCACTGCCGCGCGCGTCGCCGCCGCGCGCGCCCCGACCGACGGACGACGTGCCGCGGCCACCGGCGGCGGAGGAGGAGGCGGCGGAGGAGGAGGAGGAGGTGGCGTCACCGTCGGAGGGCGCGCCGTCCGACGACTCGCCGCCGAAGGTCTCGGCGCTCAGCCGGTCGGTGACCGACACGACGCCGTCGACCGAGCGGCAGAGGTTCAGCACGATCGGGATGAGATGGGACTCCGGCACGGTGCCGCTGAGCACCACCCGGCCCTGGTCCACCTCGATGCCGACCTCGGCCGGACTCACGCCCTCGACCACGCCCAGCACCTCCTCGACGATCTCGCGGCGGATCACCCGGTCCTCGCGCAGGAACACCCGGAGCAGATCGCCGCGGCTGACCATGCCGAAGACCCGGCCGTCGTCGTCCAGCACCGGAAGGCGCTTCACCCCGTGCCGGCTCATCAGCCGGGCCGCCGCGACCACGCTGGTGTCGGGGGTGGTGCAGACGGCGGGGCCGGTCATCAGATCGGCGGCGGTCACCGCGCCACCGGGGCCGGTGCGGGAGAGTTCGGGCGGTGGCAGCAGGCTGCCGGGGTCGTCCTGTGCGGCCAGGGTGAGCAGCAGGTCCGCCTCGGAGACGATGCCGAGCGGCCGGCCGTCCGCGTCCACCACCGGCACGCCGGTGATGTCGTACTCGGTCAGCAGCGCGACGATCTCCCGGAAGCCGGTCTCGGGGGCGATCCGGATCACGGGGCTGGTCATCACTGATTCGACGTTGGCGTGGCGCACGCCGGTTCACCTCGTCCGCGGGCGTCGTTCGACCGGACACCTGGACGTCCGACCGGTACACCTGGAGCATCGCCCCCGGCCGGGCGAACCGCCAGGGGCCAAGGGGCTGAAAAGCCGGGACCAATGACCCTGCCGCCGAACGCGCTCCGAACGCCCCCGACCTGGGGCGCCGCCCGGCCGGCCTCCCCGCCGCACGGGTTCCGTCGGCCCCGACGGGGCCCGACCGGATCGTCGGGGCCGACGTCCCGACCGGCTCGTCGGGGCCGACGGAACCCACGCCGGTCCTGCTACCCGGCGGGGAACAGGCGGCCGAGGTGGTACTGCAGGACGGCGGTCGCGTCGTCCGCCGTGCGCTGGCCGAGCAGGACGCTGAGCCCGAGGCCGGAGGACATCGCCAGGAGGACGACGGCTTCGTGCCGCGTATCCAGCCGCGGGTCGGCCTCCCCGGCCGCCCGGGCCGCGTCCAGCCGGCCGACCAGGAACTCCTCCATCTCCGAGGGCGCCGAGAGGAACGGCTGGCCGGCGAGCACGGGGTCGGTGACGGCGAGCACCGCGTACTCGGTGTAGACGAGGTGGAACGTCCTGCTCTCGTCGTCGGTGGGGACGGCCTCGACCAGGACGGCTTCGATGACGTCGCGCGGCCGCGGTGACGCGCCGACCGACCGCACCCTCGCCCGGACCCGCTCGCCCATCCGGGTCGCCAGCCGGGTCAGCGTGGCGAGGAGCAGCTTCTCCTTGGAGTCGAAGTAGTACTGCACGAGCCGCACCGAGATGCCGGCCTCGACGGCGACCGAGCGCATCGTGACGGCATGGAGCCCGTCGGTCGCGGCCGACCGCAGCAGCGCATCGATGATCTGGGACCGCCGCTCCTCGTGATCCACCAGTTTCGGCATCGCGCTCCCTCCAAAAGCTTTTATGGTACAAACATACCATCAAGTGAGCGTGCTTCCATCCCAGGAGGACCCCATGACCAGGACCGCCGTCGGACACTTCGTCAGCGAGGAGGCCCGCGAGGCCTTCCTCCAGGCCTACGACCGCGCCATGGAACTGTGGCCGAGCCCCCGCCAGGAACTGGACGTCGAGACCGGCCACGGCACCGTCCACGTCCACCGCTACGGGCCGGCCACCGGCGAGCCCGTCGTGCTGCTGCACGGCCACGCCGGCCACCCGTCCAACTGGTACCCGCAGATCGCGGCCCTCGGTGAGCACCGCCCGGTGTACGCCGTCAGCACCCTGGACGACCCCGGCCGCAGCGTGCAGCGCGTCGTCGCGAAGGACTCCGCGGACAACGCCGCCTGGCTGGACGAGGTGCTCGCCGGCCTCGGGCTGGACCGGGTCCACCTGGTCGGCGTCTCCTACGGCGGCTGGCTGGCCCTCAACCAGGCGATCCACGCACCCGCGCGGCTCGCATCGATCGCCCCGCTCGACCCGGGCGGCATCGAGAAGGTGCCCGCACGGTTCTACGCGCACATGATCGGCGGCCTGCTCGGCATGCTCGCGCCCCGACGCTTCCGGCCCGCCCTGGGACGCCTGCTCGCCAACCCGGCCCTCAGCTCGCCGCGGGAGATGCTCGCCCCGCTGATGCTCGGCATGCGGACCTACCGGCCGCGCAACCGCCCCGCCGCCAGGCCCTTCACGGACGTGGAACTGAGCTCCGTACGGCTGCCGACCCTCGTCCTGCTCGGAAGCCGCAGCGCCCTGCTCCGACCGCGCCGGGTACTAGACCGGGTGGTCGCCCTGATCCCCGGAGTCCGCGCGGAGATCGTGCCCAAGGCCGGACACGGGCTGAACCTCGAACGCCCGGAACTCGTCAACGCCCGCCTGCTGGGCTTCATCGAGGACTGCACCCGACCGACGCCGACCCAGCCGACGCCGACCCGACCGTAGCCGGACTCCTCCAAGGGCGGCCCGACGGCATCGGCGTGGGCCTCGCGCGGACCATCGGAGCAGCTCGGCCCGCGTGAATCCGCGCCCGCTACCGCACGACGCGGATCTCCGGCATCGGCAGGCGCCATTCGCCCGAGGTCCGGACGAGGACCCTCCGGGCCAGCTCCCGGGCTTCGATCCACCCCGGATCGGCCGCCAGGGCTTCCCCGCTCCACCGTTCCGCGTTCTCCCGGCCGCTCATCCCCGCGAAGACCGCGTCGATGGCTCGCAGGTGAGGCAGGACCTCACGGTCGAGGTCACCGTCCTCGACCAGGATCTCCACCATGCGGAAGGCGTGGTCGAAGTCCAGAGCGACCTCATCGGTCAGGACACCGTGCGCGTCCACCCATGCGAGCTGATCCGCGGGGTCAGCCGCCAGCACGGTCAGCGACTCGACCAGCAGGCGTCCACGCAGAGAAGTTCCAGGTTCCCCCATCCGGGGATCGTCGCACAGTACGACGGGGCGTGGACGTCCCGGGCGGGCCTCGGCGGCGGGCGGTGGGCGGTGGGCAGCGGGCAACGACGGGGACGGGGCGGTCAGGCGAACGGGAGCAGCACGACCGGGGCGCCGGTCGGGTGCGGGGAGCCGCCGGCGGGTTCGACGGTGACGCCCACACCCGCCGCCCCAGCGATCGGCCCGTCGAGCAGCACCGCGCCGGTGCCCGCGGGCAGCAGGCCGGCCGGCCGCATGGTGCCCCCGTCGTCGAACCAGAGCTCGTACGCCAGGCCGGGCGGCAGCGCGGGCATGGCCGCCGCCAGCAGGCCGGCCCGGCCCCGGCTCTCCGACCAGACCACGGTGGCCGTGCCCGCCCCCGCCGTCGCGGTGGCGGTGGCGGTCCGGACGTCCGGCGCGGTGAGCAGCGTGCCGAGAACGGCCTGCTGTTCGACCAGCCGGTCCGCCCGCGCCCGGGCCTGCCGGGCCTCCTCGTGCTGGTGGACGGCGGTCCCTCCCAGCGCCGCGGCCACCGCGACCGAGGCCGCCAGCGCCAGCTTCGGCCAGTGGCGGCGCACCCCGGCGGCCCGTCCGGACCGCACGGCGGCGGCCCGGCCGCGCGGCGGGAGCTGGCGGACCGACCCGATGCCGGTCATCACCCGCGCCTTGAGCGCCGGCGAGGGCGCCACCGCCTCGGCCGCGCCGAGGCGGGCCAGGGTGGCCGCGAACTCGTCGACCTCCCGGGCGCACGGCCCGCAGCGGGCGAGGTGTTCCTCGAACGCGTCGCGCTCCGGGTCCGGCAGTGCGTGCGCCGCGTAGGCGCCGGTCAGCGTGTGGAGGTCCGCCCCGGTCGTCATGACGCCACCCCCAGGCAGTCGCGGAGCCGGATCAGGCCGTCCCGCATCCGGGTCTTCACCGTGCCGAGCGGGGCGGCCAGCAGGTCGGCCACCTCGCGGTACGACAGGCCGCGGTAGTAGGCGAGCGTGACGGCCTCGCGCTGCAGTTCGGTGAGCGCGCGCAGGCAGCGCCGGACCAGTTCCCGCTCCAGGCGCCCCTCGACCTGCTCCGCCACCTCGTCGAAGGCCGGCGTGTGCGACCGGGCGGCGACCCGCCGGTCGCGGTCGGCCGCCGCCTGGGCGGCCCGCACCCGGTCCACGGCGCGCCGGTGGGCCATCGTCAGCACCCAGGTCATGACCTCGCCGCGCTCGGGCCGGTAGCGCGCGGCCGTCCGCCAGACCTCCAGCAGGACCTCCTGGGCCACCTCCTCCGACTGCGCCGCGTCCCGCAGCACCCGGCGGACCAGGCCCAGTACCGGGCCGGCCACCGCGTCGTAGAGGGCCGAGAAGGCGTCCTGGTCGCCCAGGGCGGTACGGGCCACCAGCTCCCCGAGGTCCGGGCTGCGCCGCGCGGGCATCGGCAGGGACACGACACTGCTCACGCGGCCGCCCCCGGTCGCAGGGCGGAGACGGGGGCGGGCTGGCCGCCCGGCGGGCGGTTGGTCGGCATCGTTCCTCCAGTACCCGGCGGCGCGGGGCGGCCGGGGTGGTCGTACGGGCAGGTCACCGGGTCTTCGGAGCCGCGCGCCCGGCGGATTGCCCCGGGTTCCGGTGCGGCACGACGGAGCTGTCCGGCGGAGCTGTCCGACGGAGTGTCCGGCCCCGGCCCGGCCCTGGCGCCCGGCTCCTGCGGGCGGGCGTGGGCGGGCGCGGGCATGCGTGGGCGGCCCAGCCTGCCACCACCGGGCGGCCGGACGGAACCCGAGCGGCGACGGGCCGACGGGAACGGACCGAAGGGAACGGCCTGCAAGGAACGGTCCGGACGGAACGGACCGAAGGGATCGACGGACCCTCAGGAACGGACCGGGGCAGGGTGCGACCCGTCCGCCGGGGCTGCGGCCACGAAGAACGGACAGCGCCACGCTCTCAGGAGGTCCTGCCATGCCACCCACCGCCAGGCCGCCCCGGCCGTCCGGGCCGTCCAACCCGTCCGGGCCGGGGCCACGACCACCACGACCACCGCGGCCGCCCCGGCCGTTCGACATCCGCTACGTCTACGCCGAGCCCGAGGCCGCCGCCTCCCCCCGGGGACGCGCGGTGCTGGCCCGGCTCCCGGAGGCGCGGGTGATCGAGGTGGACTCGCACTGGCGGATCCCGCACCTGCACGGCAACGCCGGCAACGTCGAGCGGTGGGCCCGGATCAAGCGCGAGGTGCTGGTGCTCGGGGTGAAGAAGTCCCTGACCGCACGGCCCAACGGGCGTTCGGCCGACTGGATCGCCCCCAGCTCCGCAAACGGGTGCGCCCTGGCCTGCGCGTACTGCTACGTCCCCCGCCGCAAGGGGTACGCCAACCCGGTCACGCTGTTCACCAACATCGACCGGATCGTCGGGTACCTCGCCGGGCACGTCCGGCGTCAGGGTCGCAAGCCGGGGCCCAACCAGTGCGATCCCGCCGCCTGGGTCTACGACATCGGGGAGAACAACGACTGCGCGGTGGACGCCCTGCTCTGCGAGAACACCGCCGACCTGGTCCGCGCGTTCCGGCACTGGCCGACCGCCAAGGCCTCGTTCGCCACCAAATGGGTCAACCCCGCGCTGCTCGGCCTGGATCCGCGCGGGCGGACCCGGATCCGCTTCTCGCTGACGCCCCCGGCCGACGCGCGGCTGCTCGACGTCCGCGCCGCGCCCGTCCCGGACCGGATCGCGGCCGCGGGCGACTTCCTGGCGGCCGGCTACGAGGTGCACTTCAACCTCTCACCCGTCGTGCTGCGCGCCGGCTGGCAGGCCGACTGGGCCGAGCTGCTGCGCCGGATGGACGACACCCTGCCCGCGGCGGTCAAGGCGCAGGCGGCGGCGGAGATCATCATGCTGACCCACAACCGCGCCCTCCACGAGGTCAACCTCGGCTGGCACCCCCGGGCCGAGGAGGTGCTCTGGCGGCCCGCCCTCCAGGAACCCAAGCGGTCACAGAACGGCGACCTGAACGTCCGCTACCGCCTCGGGGCCAAGGCCGCCGCGCTCGGCGAGCTGTCCACGCTCATCGGGCGGCACGCGCCCTGGTTGCGCGTCAGGTACGCCTTCTGACCCCTGCCCCCACCTCCCCGGAGCCACCGTGAACCCCGACCACGAGACCCCTGACGAGCCGGACACCGACGACAGCGGCAACGACAGCGGCGACGGCACCGGCACCGGCACCGGCACCGGCGGCAACAACGCCGGGAGCCGTGCCGGACGCGCCGGGCCGGGCGCGCGCTGCCTGGTCACCGGCGCGACCGGCTACATCGGCGGCCGCCTCGTGCCGGAGCTGCTCGCCGCCGGCCACACCGTCCGCTGCCTGGCCCGCGATCCGGGCCGGCTGCGGGACCACCCCTGGCGGAGCCGGGTCGAGGCCGTCGCCGGTGACGTCACCCGGCCGGAGAGCCTGGCGGGTGCCTTCGAGGGCGTCGACGTCGCGTACTACCTGGTGCACTCGCTGGGCACCGGCCCCGGCTTCGAGGCCACCGACCGGGACGCCGCCCGCTCCTTCGGACAGGCGGCCCGCCGGGCCGGCGTGCGGCGGATCGTCTACCTGGGCGGGCTCGTCCCGGCGGGGGTGGCGCCCGACCGGCTCTCGCCGCACCTGCGCTCGCGCGCCGAGGTCGGCCGGGTGCTGCGGGAGAGCGGCGTCCCGACCGCCGAGCTGCGGGCCGCCGTGATCATCGGCTCCGGTTCGGCCTCGTTCGAGATGCTCCGGCACCTCACCGAACGGCTGCCGGTGATGGTCACCCCGAGCTGGGTGGACACCCGGATCCAGCCGATCGCCGTCCGGGACGTGCTGCGGCTGCTGACCGGCGCCGCCTCGCTGCCGCCCGAGGTCGACCGGGCCTTCGACATCGGCGGCCCGGAGGTGCTGACCTACCGCCGGATGATGGAGCGCTACGCCGCCGTCGCCGGGCTGCCCCGGCGGCTGATCGTCGCCGTGCCGGTGCTGACGCCCCGCCTCTCCAGCCACTGGGTCGGCCTGGTCACGCCGGTGCCGAACCGGATCGCCCGCCCGCTGGTCGAGTCGCTGCGCCACGAGGTGGTCTGCGCGGAGCACGACCTCGCCCGGTACCTGCCGGACCCGCCCGGCGGCGCCACCGGGTTCGACGAAGCGGTCCGCCTGGCGCTGCGGCGGATTCAGGACGCGGAGGTCGCCACCCGCTGGTCCTCCGCCTCCCTGCCCGGGGCACCCAGCGACCCGCTGCCCACCGACCCCGACTGGGCGGGCGGAAGCCTCTACGAGGACGTCCGGGAGCTCCGGGTGGACGCCGGGCCGGCCGCGCTCTGGCGGGTGGTGGAGGGGATCGGCGGCGAGAACGGCTGGTACTCCTTCCCGCTCGGCTGGGCGCTGCGCGGCTGGCTGGACCGGCTGGTCGGCGGGGTCGGCCTGCGGCGCGGCCGGCGGGACCCGCACCGGCTGCGCGTCGGCGACTCGCTGGACTTCTGGCGGGTCGAGGAGCTCGTCCCGGGCCGGCTGCTGCGGCTGCGCGCCGAGATGCGGCTGCCCGGGCTCGCCTGGCTGGAGCTGTCGGTCGGCCCCGACGGGGAGGGCAGCCGCTACCGGCAGCGGGCGCTGTTCCACCCGCACGGGCTGGCCGGGCACGCGTACTGGTGGTCGGTGGCGCCGTTCCACGCCGTGGTCTTCGGCGGCATGGCGCGCCGGATCACCGAGCGGGCGCGGGCGGAGGGCTCGCCGGGCCACGGCGGGTGAGCGTCCGGGCCGGACCTCGTCCCCGGCCCTGACGGCGGGGACGAGGACACGTGCGGAGGCAGGGCGGGGACAGCGCGCGGGCGGAGGCAGGGGCGGGGTCGGCCGCGCCGTACCGGAACGGACGGCTCCCCCGATCGGCGCAACCATCACATGATCGACTCGTTGGACCCTCCGCCACCATCCATCTCACGGCTCGGGAGGGCACGTTGCTGCGACGGAACGCCGGCGGACCGGCCCGGCCGGACGAACCCACTGCGGCGGACCGGGCCGGGCGGCGCGACCGGGGCGGGGACCGGGCCGGGGACCGTCTCCGGGACCAGGTCAGGGGCCGGGTCGGGGGCCTCGGCGGGCAGCCCGACCGGAACTCGCAGCGGGGCGGGCACACACCCCCGGGCGGGTACCACCCGCAGCCGGACCGGTCCGGGCGGCCGGACGGGGCCGCCCGGACCGAGGGCGGCGGACGGCCGGAAGGAGGCGGACGGACGGTGGCGCTGGCCGAGGCCGCGCTGGTCCGCCACTACCGCCGGCTCGTCCGGCTCGCCTACCTCGCCCTGCCGGCCGACCGGGACCGACACAGCCGGGTGCTCGCCGCGCACTCCGCCGTCCAGCAGGCCCTGCCGTACCGCCGCCCGCGGCCTGCGGCCCGCCCCGGTGCGGGCCCGACCGGGGGCGACCCCACCGGCAGCGCGCCGGTCGGCACCGGCCGCGCCGGAGCCGATCCCACCGGATCCGTCCCGGCCGACGGCGGACCGGCCGGGGGCCGCTCGACCGACGGCAACCCGACGGCCGACGGCTCGACCGACGACGGCTCGACCGACGGCCGCTCGACCGGGGGCGGCGACCCGCTCTACGACGCGCTCCGGCTGAGGGTGCTGCGCGCCGCCCTCCGGCCGCGCCCGGCGGGGCGGCTGCTGGCGCCCCGGGTCTGGGGCCTGCGGCTGTTCACCCCGACCGGCGGCGAGGAGGACGCGGCACTCGACCGTGCGCTCGCCGAGGCCGATGCGCCCGTCCGGGCCGCGTTCGCGCTCCTCGCCGTCGAGGGGGTCCCCCCGGGCCGGGCGGCCGGGGTGCTGCAACAGGCCGGGGTCGCCCACCCCGACGAGGCCGTGGACCGGGCCTCCCGGCTGCTCGCCGAGCACGGCCCCGCCTCGGCCGCCGGCGGCACCGCGCCCGGTCCGGCCGCCTTCGACCCGTGCGCGGTCCGCGTGCAGCCCACCGACCTCCTCCGGCGCCGCCGGGCGCTGGGCGCCGCGCTCGCCGTCGCCGTGCTCGCGCTCACCACCACAGCGACCGTCCTGACCGGCGCCCCGGCCGACGACCTCCCGCCGACCGGCCGCGCGCTGCCGCTCCCCCCGGCGGGCGACTCCGCGGGCGACTCCGCAGGCGACTCGCCGGACGGAGTGGCGGGCGGGGCGGCGGCCTCGGCGGCCGACCCGGCCCGGCTGGTCCGGGTGGCGGCGGACCGCTGGCAGCGAACCGCCCGGGTCGACCTCTCGGTCTGGCCGGCCCGGGGCGACCGCCTCGCCGACACCGCGCTGCTCGGCCGGGCGCTCACCGCGTGGGCCCGGACCGGACCGCAGCGCCGGACCGAACCGGGCACGGCCGCCGCACCGCCGGCCGGCCCGCCACAGCTGCTGTTCGCCGGGACCGTCGACGGCACCGCCGTGGTGGTGTTCTTCGACGGCCTGCGGATCGCCCGGTGGACCGACGGCCGCGGCGGCGGGCTGGACCTCGCGCGGGCGGACGGCTCCTCGGTCACCACGGCAGCGGTGGTGCTGCGCCGCCAGGGGAGCACCGCCCGCTACCTGCTCGCGCCCTGGGTGGAGGCCGCCGAGAGCCGCAGGCTCGACCAGCCCGACGCCCCCGCCCGCCCGGTCGACCGGCCGAACGGCGTGACGGCCGCGCTGCCCGCACCTGGCGCCCCTGCGGCCGTTCCCCCGGCCTCGACCCCGACGCCCGCGACGCCCACGGCACCCGCGGCACCCGCAGCGCCCGGAGCCCCGTCCCCCCGGACCGCCGCGGCGGCGCCCGCCACCTGTCAGGGCGCCACGGTGCTCCAACTGCGGTCCTCCCCGGTGATCGCCGAGAAGCACGCCTTCCTCCTCGCCGACGTCGGCGGCCTCCTTCCCGCCCATCTCACCTACACACCGCCACCGGACCGCACTCAGCCCGCCGGGGCACCGCGCGAGGCGGTCGGTGCGGACGCGCTCCAGGCGTGGGCCCGCGCGGGGTGCGCCGTACCGGACGGCACGCCCGGCGTCCGGCAGCTCAACCTGTGGACGTTCGCGGTCCAGCAGCTGCCGCAGAACGCGGGGGCCGCCGCGTGGGTCTGCCTGCGCGCCGACCGCTGGGACGGCGAGGGCAGCTCCGCGACGGCCGTCCTGCTGCCCGGGGCCCGGACCGCGCAGCGGACCGGCGGTGGACCGGGCCGGGCGTGCAGCCGGTTCGAGCAGGACACCGTCGGCTGGACGTGGTGGCGCTCCCCGCAGGGCACCGAGTACCTGCTGGCCGCCGGAAGCCGCCGGACCACCCGGATCGCCGTCAAGGGCCCGGACTGGGCCGCCGACCGGCCGGCACCGGACCGCACCGTGGCCGTCGAGCGCCCGGGCCGGAGCTCCGTCACCGTGGAAGCCGTCCTGGACGGCGGCGGCCGCATCGCCCCGCAGCGCTGAGCCCGACCCGGCGGGTGCAGGCCGCGGAAGGCCGGGGGCGCCGAGGGTTCGACCGGCGGACCGCCCACCATCGGGCGGCCGGGCCGAGCCGGGCCGGCCGCCTGCGGCGCTCAGCGCGAGTGCCGGAGGTCCTCCAGCTCGCCGGTGATCCGCCCGAGGAAGCGCGCCACGGCGGCCAGCTCGGCCGGGGTGAACTCCCCGCGGACCGCCTCCGTGCGACGCGCGACCGGCGCGAACCACTCGGCCGCCATCCGCCCCGCGCCCGGCAGGTAGTGCACCACCACGAGACGGCGGTCGGCGGCGTCCCTGGTCCGGCGGACGTGGCCGACCCGCTCCAGCCGGTCCAGCACGGCGGTGACGGCCCCGGAGCTGAGGCCCAGCTCCTCGCCGAGCCGCCCCGGGGTGATCCCGCCGGGGTCGCCGGCCGGGCCGGGCGCGGCCCGCATGACCGCCAGCAGCGCCTGGACGTCGGTGGTGTGCAGGCCGCTGGCGGCGGCGAAGCCGTGGCCGAGCAGGTGCATCTCGGAGGCGAGGTCCTGGAGCAGCCGGCCGAGCGCCGGGGCGTCGGACGACGGGTGTCCACCCGTCGGCGGCGCGGACGGCGGGGCGGACACCCCGGACGGCGCAGCGGACGCCCCGGTGGACGGCCCGCCGAACGACCCGTCCGTCGGCCCGCCGGAGGGCCCGCCGGTCGGCGGGGCCGTGCCCGGGTCCTTCTCCTCCTGCTCGGGCAAGGCCGCTTCTTCCGGTCGGGTACGAGGTGGTACGGGGGTACCGGGCGTACGGGGATGACAACCCGTTCAGCCTAACGGTGCCGCCCCGGCGCGCGCTGTCGGACGCGCGCCGGGGCGGAGGGCTCGGTCCCACGCCCCGGTGGGCCGGCCGTCGGACGCCCCGCACCGTCGGTCACACCTCGCCGTCGGACGCACCTCGCCGTCAGACACGCTCCGCCGTCGGCTCCTGCGCCGCCGGGCGCGCGGCCGTCCGCCCGGTCCGGGCCGGCCACCAGACCCGGTCGCCGAGGTCCCGGACCAGCGCCGGCACCAGCAGCGAGCGCACCAGCAGGGTGTCCAGCAGCACGCCGAAGGCCACGATGAAGGCGATCTGGGCGAGGAAGGCCAGCGGGATCACGCCCAGCGCGGCGAAGGTCGCGGCGAGCACCACACCCGCCGAGGTGATCACCCCGCCGGTGGCGGTGAGCCCGCGCAGCACCCCCTCCTTCGTCCCGGTGCGCAGCGCCTCCTCCCGCACCCGGGTCATCAGGAAGATGTTGTAGTCGACGCCGAGTGCCACCAGGAAGACGTACCCGTAGAGCGGCACCGACGGGTCGACGGCGGAGAAGCCGAAGACGTGCGGGAAGACCAGCGCGCTCACGCCGAGCGTGGCCAGGTAGGAGAGCGCGACGGTGGCGGCGAGCAGGAGGGGCGCCAGCAGCGAGCGCAGCAGCAGGACCAGCACGGCGAGGACGCAGAGCAGCACCACGGGGGTGATCAGCGTGCGGTCGCGCCCGGCGGTGACCCGGGTGTCGTACTGCTGGGCGGTGTACCCGCCGACCAGCGCGTCCGCTCCGGGAACGGCGTGCACGGCCTGCCGCAGGCGCTGCACGGTGGCGATCGCCGCGTCGCTGTCGGCCGGGTCGGCGAGCGTCGCCTCCAGGCGGACCCGGCCGTCCACCACCAACGGCGCGCCGCCCGCGCCACCCGGACCCCCCGGGGCGCCGGCGGTGACGGTGCGGACGGCGGCCACGCCGGGGACGGCGGCGGCCACGGCGACGGCCCCGGCCCGGTCGGCGGCGGCGATCACCACCGCGGGGTTTCCGCTGCCGCCGGGGAAGTGCGCGGAGAGCAGCCGCTGGCCGGCCGCCGAGGGCTGGGCCTTGACGAACAGTTCGCTCTGCGGGACGCCGCCCGCGTCCAGCGCCGGGGCGAAGGCGGCCAGCGCGGCGAGCACGGCCAGGCTGCCCGCCCACAGGGCGCGCGGGCGGCGGGCGACCAGCGCGGCGATCCTCCCCCAGACGGCGTGCACCGGCGCCCGGCCGTCGGCGGCGGGCCGGGCGGGCCAGTACGCGGCGCGGCCGGCCAGCAGCAGTGCGGCGGGAAGGAAGGTGAGTGCGGAGAGCACGGCGCAGCCGATGCCGATGGCGCCGACGGGGCCGAGGGCCCGGTTGTTGGTCAGGTCGGAGAGCAGCAGGACCAGCAGGCCGAGGGCGACGGTGGCGCCGGAGGCGGCGATCGGTTCGACGGACTGGCGCCAGGCGGTGCGCATGGCCGCGAACCGGTCGCCGTGCAGGTGGAGTTCCTCGCGGAAGCGGGCGGAGAGCAGCAGGCCGTAGTCGGTGGCGGCGCCGATGACCAGGATCGACAGCAGGCCCTGGATCTGGCCGTCGACGGTGACGAGGCCGTGGTCGGCGAGCAGGTAGACCAGGGCGCAGGCGACGCCGAGGGCGAAGACCGCGCCGAGGATGACCAGCAGCGGCAGCAGCACGCTGCGGTAGACGGCGAGCAGGATCAGCAGCACGACGCCGAGGGCCACGCCGAGCAGCAGTCCGTCGATGCCCGCGAAGGCGCCGCCGAGGTCGGCGAGGATCGCGGCCGGGCCGGCCAGGCCGACGGTGGTCTCCGGTACCCGCGCGGCGAGGTCGCGGACGGCCCGGACGGTGTCGCCGGTCTCCCGGCCGAGGTCGGCGCGCAGCTGGACGACGCCCTGCAGCGCGCGGCCGTCCGCGGCGGGGACGGCGGGCGAGACCTTCCCGGTGGCGCCGGGCAGGGCCGCGGCGGCCTGGAGGGCGCGTTCGGCGGCGGCGCGGCGGGTGTCGTCGACGGGGCCGGTGCGGCTCTCCCAGACGACGACGACCGGCATCGCGTCGGTGGTCCGGAACGCTTCGCCGAGGCGGGCCGCCTCGGTGGACTCGGCGCTGCGCGGCAGGAAGGCGGCGCGGTCGTTGGTGGCGACCTCGCCGAGCCGGCCCGCGTAGGAGCCGAACGCGCCGCCGAGGCCGAGCCAGACGACGAGCAGGACGAGCGGGACCAGCAGGCGCAGGCGGCGCCGGCCGCCGGTCGGGGCGGCGGGCGGGGCGCTCGGCGGCGCGGTGGGGCGGGCAGCGGGCATGGCGGGGCGCCCTCCGGACAGGGGCGGACGGTGGTCAGCCCGGATCATATCTCTCGATCATCAAGAGACTTGACCGGTGGAGAGATCGCGACCGGGCGCCAGCAGGCCGGCCACGGAGAGGGCGCCCCAGCCGACCGAGACCGCGACCGCCATGACCCGGTGCCGGCGGGCCGGGAGGGCGGTGGCGAGCAGGACGGCGTCGCCCAGGTCGGAGGCGATCCGGACGGCGGTGGCGGCGCGGAGGGCGGAGTCGTTCGGCGCCAGTGCCATGGCGAGGCCGCAGGCGGCGTCGCGGAAGGCGAGCGGGCGCAGGCAGGCGGCGAGGCCGGCGGGGAGCGTGCCGTCGGGAGCGGTGAGGCCGGAGGGGCGGGCGAGCAGGGCGGGACGGCGGGCGACGGCGAGTCCGTAGACGGCGGTGGCGGCGCCGGTGAGGCGGAGCAGGCGCTGGTTCATGGCTGGCGGTCTCCCTGGGTCGGTGGCAGAGGTATTCGGGTTCGGGGGGTGTTCGGAGCCGTGGGCCGAACGGCCGGGCCGGGTTCCGTCGGGCTCCGGTGCCCCCTCAGTCTGCCGCCCGGGCGGGGGTGTTGCTCCGCCCGCCGCCGGTTCCCACCCGAACGGTCCGTCCGCCATCCGCCCCCGCCGGCCTCGGGCCCGCTCCGCGCGCGGGGGCGCCGCCCGGCCAGCACGGCAATCGAACGCCGATCCGTCGGCAATCCGACCGCCGGAACCTCGGGACGGCCGGCATCCCCGCCGGTCCAGGGAAGGAGCACCTCATGAGGAAGCTGCTCGGTACGACCGTCGCGGCCGCCGCGTTCGCCACGACGGCCCTGGTCGCCGCCGCCCCGTCCGCAGAGGCGGCGCCGGCCGGCTCGCTCGTCAGGAACCAGTACAACGGCCGCTGTCTCACGGCGACCGGCACCGGCAACGGCTCGGCGGTCCAGCTCTGGGACTGCGACGGCACGAACCGCAACCAGCGGTGGACGCTCGGCTGGATCACCAGCGCGAACGGCAGCGCGTACTACGAGCTGCGCAACACGGTGAGCGGCCGCTGTCTCGACGCCGCCTGGCAGGGCATCGACGGCAACGGCACCCCGGTGCAGGTCTGGGACTGCTACGGCGCCGGCCAGACCAACCAGCACTGGAGGTTCGCGCCCGCCACCAACCAGACCGGCGTCTACCAGCTGACGGTGCGGACCAACGGCCGCTGCCTGGACGGCGCGTACGAGCAGATCGACCGGAACGGCGGCAAGACCCAGCTGTGGGACTGCTACGGCGCCGGCCAGGTCAACCAGTTGTGGCAGCTCGTGTCCATCTGACCGTCCGCACGACCCGGCCGCACGACCCGGCCGCACACCCGGGCCCGCACGCCCGGGCCCGCCACCCGCCCGACCGCACAGCGGCCCACCGGTCCCGCACCGGTGGGCCGCCACTGCCGGTGGGCGGGCGGGTGTCAGGCGACCCGCTTGATCTGCCAGGAGTTGTTGTTGAAGCTCGGCGTGACCGAGTAGCGGCAGCCGCTGCTGTAGAAGGCGCTGACCTCGACCCAGCCGGACGGCGGCAGCGCGGACGCGCAGACGTTGACGGTCGTGCCGACCGGGTAGCCGGTCAGCTGCATGATCCTGTGGGTGTTCGGGCTGAAGCCCGGGCCGCAGCCGTAGCTGTTCCACCACTGGACGTCGGCCCAGCCACTCGGGGGGAGCTGGCTGCCGCAGATGTCCTGGGTGTCACCCGGGGCGGCGTGTGCGGTGGTCGCCGTGAGGGTGAGTGCGGCGGCGGCAGCGCCGATCGTCAGGGCTGCGGCGCGGAGACGGGACACGAGGCGGCTCCTCTCGCGGGTGCGGGCGGTCCGCACCGGCCCCCCTTTCCTACTGGTGACGGGACGGGTGCGGACAGTGAGTTTCCGGACCGTCCGCCGTGCCCGCGTCCCGTTTCCGCCTGTTGACAGCCCGTCGGCACCTCCGGTCCCACCTGCACCACTGGCACCACCGGCGCCACCGGCCCCGCCCGCACCTTCGCCGCCAGGAGCAGCCGTCTCCCGGGCGCGGTGGCGGCCGGTCACCTGATGCGCCACACCCGGAAGCGGCCGCTGTCCGGCTCCCGGTCCAGCACCGCTGCGCCGCCGGGCAGGACCAGCAGCTCGTGCCCGGTGCGGACGGAGGCCCAGGTGCCCCGGGTGGTGGGCGCGCCGGGCAGCGGGTCGGCCCGGCCGGTGAGGGCGGGGTCGTAGGCCCAGACGCGGTAGCCGCCGGTGGCGGGCTCCCAGTCCAGCACCCGGTCCGCCGAGAGCGGCACCAGCTCGTGACCGGCCCTGATGCTCCGCCAGACACCGGTGACCACCGGCTCACCCGGGAACGGGTCCCCGGTCGCCGCCGGGTCGTACCGCCACACCCGGTAGCCGCCCGTGGCCGGCTCCCAGTCCAGCACCCGCCCACCCCCGAGCACGACCAGACGGTGCCCGCCCCTGATGCTCCCCCAGGTGCCCTCGGCGACGGGCTCACCCGGGAAGGGGTCCCCGGTCGCCGCCGGGTCGTACCGCCACACCCGGTAGCCGCCGGTGGCGGGCTCCCAGTCCAGCACCCGGTCCGCCGAGAGCGGCACCAGCTCGTGACCGGCCCTGATGCTCCGCCAGACACCGGCGGCCACCGGCTCACCCGGGAACGGGTCCCCGGCCGCCGCCGGGTCGTACCGCCACACCCGGTAGCCGCCCGTGGCCGGCTCCCAGTCCAGCACCCGCCCACCCGCGAGCGGGATCAGACGGTGCCCGCCCCTGATGCTCCCCCAGGTGCCCTCGGCGAGCGCCGGGCCGGGCAGCGGGTCCGGGGCGTACATCGCGTACGCCGCCTCGACGTCCCCGCGCGAGAGGGCGGTGCGCTGGCCGATGGTCACCCCGGGGCGGCGGGGGACGACGGTGTCCCCGCGGCCGTTGGTGAACGCGTCGGCCGGGTAGTGCATGATCGAGCCGTAGTCGTACGGGCCGGCGTCGTCGCCGTCGCTGATGTGCTGGTCGAAGTTGCCCGCGCGGCCGGACTGCACGTTCTCCGGGTGGACGGTCACGTGGGCGTCCCGGTCCTCGCGGCTCTGCTCGTGCCAGAGACCGACGCTGTGCCCGATCTCGTGGATGACCGTCCCGGTGTTGCTCGCCGAGGGGTTGATCGTGATCCTCCGCTCGCCCCGCCCGTGCCCGACCGGGGAGGAGCCGCCCACCCCGGGGTCTGTGGAGACGGTGAAGCGGACGTAGTCGGGGTGGCGGCGGGCGTCGCGGGGCACCAGGCGGACGGGCGTCCGCTCGTTCCAGTGCCGGATCGCGGCCGGCACCGTGGTGCTGCTCGTCAGCGAGGAGTCGATCACGTACGGGACGACGCCGTCCGGCCAGCGCACGCCGCGGCCGGTGACCACCACCGCGCCCTCCTGGGGGTCCGACCCGTCGGGCGGTGTGCGGAGCTCCTCGACCGGGCCGAGGTCGATGTCCCCCTCGAAGTACGCCCGCCCGGCCCGGACGGTGACCGTCACCTCGCGCGGGCCGAAGGTCTCGCCGCTGATCCACACCGTCTCGGTGACCGGACCGGATCCGCCCTCGAACGGCGGCCGGTAGCAGGACCTGCCCGCAGCTCCGGTCCCGCCCGCTCCGCCCGCTCCGCCCGCTCCGGCGATGTGTCCGGCCCCGGCCGCTCTGCCGTCCTCCGCCGTCCGGTCCCCCATGGTGGCCCCCTCGTGCTCGCACTCGCGTCCCGGCCGGTGGGTCCCGGCCGCGGTGCCGGTGCTCCCCGTGCCCGGCCGCACCAGGGTGGCCGCCCGCCCGGGCCGCCGGAAGGCCCGGGCCACCGGCGCACGAGGCGTTCGCCCGGGCCGCCGGTGCGCCCCGGAGTGCGGACGGCCCGCCGGCACCCCGGGTCGGGGGGCCGGCGGGCCGTCGGGCCACCGGGCTGACGTGCCACCGGCCGACCGGTGCCGGGTTCAGCCGGTGATGGGCTCGGTGTCGAGGCGGATGTGGTCCACGGCCCAGAACCAGTTGTTGCCGGCGTCGTACATCCGGAACTTCAGGGTCACGCTCCGGGCGCCCGCCGGGACGGCGAACTGCCGGGTCACGAAGGCGTTCTGGACGTCCTTGCCGGCGTTGTCGTTGCCGGTCGCGTCGGAGCTGTAGTGGACGAGCCGGGTCTCGGTGCCGTTGTCGAACACGGCGGTGACGGCCGCCTTCTGCGGCGCCTCCTGGCGGTAGTGCGAGTCGAAGGCCAGGTGCAGGGTAGTCGCGCCGGCCGGGAGGGCCACCGCGGGCGAGACCAGGGTGGAGTCGAAGACGCCCTTGCGCGACGGCGCGCCCGTGTCGTCCCAGTCGTCCGGGTCGGCGACGGCCAGGATGCCGAGGCCGCGGGTGAAGTTGCCGCGCTCCTGCCCGGCCGGGGTGGACCACTCGCGCTTGGTGTGGAACGTCCAGCCCTGGAGCCGGACGGTGCCCTGCGGCATGGCCGGCGCGTTGACCACCGACCACCCCTGCGGGGCCTGCGGCGTCCAGCCGAGGACGCCGGAGACCGGCTGGAGCGCCCCGGCCAGCGACTCGAAGTCCTCGCCCAGCAGGTGGCCGGCCATCACCGGCGCGGTGCGGGCGGCGAGTTCGCCGTCCGCGACGGCGAACCGGTCGCCGGCCAGCGCCCGGGCGGTGACCAGGATCCGGTGGGTGGCGCCGTCCGGCAGCTGGGCCGGCGGGGTGACGTCCCACTCCGCGGTGGCGCTGGCGCCGGCGGCGAGCGCGGCGGGCGGCGCGGTGACGGCGGCGACCGTCCAGCCGGCCGGGACGACCGGCTGCGCCTCGATCGAGGTCAGCGCGGCGGTGGCGGTGAACTTGGCGGTGACCCGGGCCGGGCGGCCGGGCAGCAGGATCGCCTCGTCGATGGTGGTCGACGCGGCCTTGAGCGCGACGTCCAGGGCCAGCGGGTCGGCGAGGCCCATCGCCGGGTCGGTGAAGAGGTGCTCGCCGTCCCACGGGAAGCGGCCGGCGATCCGGCGGCGGAAGGAGAGGTCGCCGCGGACGCCCACCGCCACGTCGTACCAGCCCTCGGGGCAGACCTTGACGTTGACGGTCTTGTCGTCGCCCGCCGCGACCCGGACCTCGCGCAGCCCGTCGCCGTAGGCGAGGTCGCCGACCAGGAAGGTCTGGGCGGTGCGCGAGCGGTTGATCACGTCCACCTCCAGCACCTTGCCGTTCTGCTCCTCGGAGAGCGAGATCTCGTAGGCGGAGGCGGTGTCGCCGCGCAGGTGCCAGAACGCGCCGTCGGGCCCGTGCACCCGCAGGTCGTAGCCGTCCGCGCCGACCGTCCACACGTCGGAGAGGCGGGACTTGGCGCCGACCGTGTAGTGGCGCGGCGCGCCGCCCGTGGCGGGGTAGACGGCGAGGACGGCGCCCTGCTTGCCCTGGTTGACGAAGTCGACGGTCAGCTGGTCGCCCTTGAGCTTCGGCTTGACCAGCAGGTTGTACGGGGCCGGGCGGGCGGCGCGGGTGCCGCGCTGCTGCTGCGGGAAGGCCTGCGGGTTGGGCACGGTCGGCGCGGGCAGCTTGCCGGTGTCGACGACCTTCTGCCGGTTGCCGCTGGTGTCGGGCAGCTGCGGCCACCGCGGGTCGCGGCCGGAGAAGTCGAACAGGTTGGTGAGGTCACCGCAGACCGACCGGCGCCAGGGGCTGATGTTGGGCTCCTGGATGCCGAACCGCTGCTCCAGGAAGCGCAGTACCGAGGTGTGGTCGTAGACGGTGGAGTCGACGACGCCGCCGCGGGTCCAGGGCGAGACGACGATCATCGGCACCCGGACGCCCAGGCCCATCGGGTACGGGCCGGAGACCCGGGTCTCACCGGCGGGGAGCGTGTCGGACCAGGTCAGCGAGCCGTCGGCGGCCTTGACCCGGTACTTGCCCTCCTGGCTGACCACCCGGTGGTAGGTGGAGCCGCCCTTGCTCACCCGGACGACGACCTCGCCGTCGACCGGCACGGTGGACTTGCCGCGCCCGGCGGCCAGCGGCGGCACGGGCGGCAGCTGGTGGTCGAAGAAGCCGCCGTGCTCGTCGTAGTTGAGGATGAAGACGGTCTTCTCCCACACCTCCGGCTTGGCGGCCAGCGCGGCCAGCAGCCGGGCCGTCAGGTGCTCGCCGTTCGGCGGGGCGTGGTTGGCGTGCTCGGAGAGCGCGGCGGGGGCGACGATCCAGGAGACCTGCGGCAGGGTGTCGGCCTGGATGTCGGCGGCGAAGGCCTCGACCAGGGCGTCGCCCATCGCGAACGGGTCGTTCTTCTTCGCCGGGTCGCCGACGGCGCGCATGCCGCGCTCGTACAGCGGCTCACCGGGCTTGGCCTTGACGAAGGGGGCGAACCAGGCGAGCGCGTTGTCGTCGAAGTTGTCCAGCGCCTGGTAGGTCTTCCAGCTGACGCCGGCCTTCTCCAGGCGCTCGGCGTAGGTGGTCCACTCGTAGCCGCCGGGGATCTCGGTGTTGTCGGTCACCGGGGTGTCCCGGACGGTGCCGCCGCTGGTGCCGGTCATCAGGTGGTCGCGGTTGGTGTTGGTGTTGCACTGCACCGACGCGTAGTAGGCGTCACAGGTGGTGAACACCGAGGCGAGCGCGTTGTAGAAGGGCATGTCGGCGGGCTCGTAGTAGCCCTGGCCGAGCCAGCCGCCGGAGCGGCGGGTGACCGAGCCGTCGGCGCGGCCGTCGTTCCAGGCGTTCATCGAGTCGACGAAGCCGAAGGCGGGGGCGCCCTGCTGGTAGGCGTTGGTGTGGGCGGCGTTCATCGGGAAGGGCAGCAGGTAGCCCTCCTTGCGGCTCGGGTCGGGCTGGTGGAACACCGAGCGCCCGTTGACCCCGCGCACCGCCGTCCGGTCGCCGAAGCCGCGCACGCCGGGCAGCGTGCCGAAGTAGTGGTCGAAGGCGCGGTTCTCCTGCATGAACACCACGACGTGCTGGATGTCCGCCAGGCGGCCGGGCTTGGCCGGCGCGGCGAGCGCCTCGCGGACGCTGAGGGGGAGGGCGGACAGCACGGCGGCCGCGGCCGCGCCACCGAGCAGGGTGCGGCGCGACAGTTCGGGCTTCGGACTCATCGGGGGTGACTCCTTGTACACGGGCACTGGGCCTCCGTTCGGCCCAGACCCGTTATGTCTATGGCTCCGAGATGGACGGCAACGGACCGGTTCGATGGCGCTCCGATGACGGACAGTGAACCCAGAGCTGTACAGACAACTTGGCCCGACTTGACGCCGCCCGCACCACCCCCCGCCGCGGCGTCCGGCCGGGCGTCCGCACCGCTCTCCGACCACGGCCCAGCCGACCCGCGACAGAAGGTAGTTGACGAACCGTCGACCGGCTCCGGCCAGGTCGTGGACAACCCTTGACGAGGCATGTGGTCTGTGGAAATCTCACGGCAGGTCCAGGCCAATGATCTTCTTTACGGGGGAGAGGATCGGACCGCCTGACGCATCAGGGGGGAAACCTGGGAGTCGGGTCGGCCTTGCCAGGGCGGCCTGCCGTCCGGTCCGAGGAGCGGGCCGGACACCACTCGGCAGCCGCGCCGTCCGCCCGGGCCGCATCGCCGCGGCCCCCGCTCGGACGAGCGTCCCGCAGCTCCGTCTCCGACTCCCGAATCGAGCACGCCATGTCCGACTCCCCCGCCGCACCCGGCCCTGTCTCCCTCCCGGAGGAACCCGCGAGAACGGCGCCCGCGAGCAGCGCGCCTGCGAGCGCCGCACCTGCGAGCAGCGCGCCCGTCCTGGACGCACCCGCCCTGGGCGCGCCCGCCCCGGACGCGCCCGCGCGCGCCGCCTCCCCGGCCCAGCACGGGATCTGGCTGACCAGCAGGCTGACCTTCACACCCGAGGCCTTCCACCTCGCCCTGCGGTTCTCCTTCGACCGGATCGACACCGGCGCCCTGGAGCGTGCGGTCACCGCCACCGTCGCCCGTCACCCGGCGCTCGCGGCCGCCCTGGTCGAGCGGGACGGGCTGGTCCGCCAGGTCCCGGCCGAACGACCGCCCGCCCTCACCGTCGTCGACGCGACCGCCGAGAACGGCGAGGCCCTGGCCAAGCGGCTGGCCGAGGAGATCGCCCTCCCCTTCGACCTCGCGGCCGGACCGCTCTCCCGCTTCACCCTGCACCGGCGGCCCGACGGGGCGGCCGACCTGCTGGTGGTGGCCCACCACGCGGTGTTCGACGGCACCTCCAAGGACGTGCTGGCCGCCGACCTCGCCGCCGCCTACGCTGCCGCGCACGACGGCGGTACGCCCGCCGCGGCGCCGGGCTCCCCCGCCGACCCGCCGGCCGGCGGCGGCCCGCCCGCCGACCCCGGGGCCGTCGACCGGGCCGCCGCGTTCCACGGCCCCCGCTGGACCGCCGCCACCGACCCGGTCCTGCCGCACGGCCCCCGGGCCACCACCGACGCCGGGCCGGGCGAGGCCGTCACCTGGCGGCTCGACGGCCCCGCCCACGCCGCCCTGGCGGACGCCGCACGCACCGCCGGGGTGACCGTCTTCGAGTTCCTGCTCGCCGCGCTGCACGGCCTGCTGCGGCGCTACGGCGGCGAGGCCGTCCCGGTGGCCGTCCCCTTCTCCACCCGCCGCCCGGACCAGGCCGGCGAGATCGGCCTCTTCGTCAACGAGCTGCCGGTGTACGCCCCGACCGGCGCCGGGGACGACAGCACCTTCGCGGAGTACGCGCGGGCCGTCCGCGCCGAGGTCCGCCTGGTGTCCGCCCACCGCACCGTGCCGTTCGGCAAGGCCGTACCCGGGCTCACCCCCCGGGCCGGGCTGGCCCCGGTGTCCTTCGGCTACCGCCGGCGGACCACCGCCGACCCGGTCTTCCCGGCCGCGACCACCCGGGTCGACTGGACGGTGTTCCACCACGCGTCCCGCAACACCCTGCACCTCCAGGCGGTCGAGGACACCGGGGCCGTCGCGTTCTCCCTCCAGTACGACCCGGCCGTCCTCCCGGCCGCCGGCGCCCGGCGGATCGCCGGCCACCTCGCCACCCTGCTCGCGGGCGCCACCACCGACCCCGGGACCGTCCTCGGCGACCTGCCGCTGCTCGACCCGTCCGAGGAACACCTCGTCACGACCGGCTGGAACGACACCGCGCTCGCCTACCCCGCCGACCGGACCGTGCTCGACCTGGTCCGCGAGCGCGCCGCGGCCGCGCCGGAGGCCGTCGCCGTGGTGGCCGGCGAGGAGCGGCTGACCTACCGGGAACTCCTGCGGCGCGCCGACCGGCTGGCCGGCGCGCTGACCGCCGCCGGGGTCGGCCGGGACGACCTGGTCGGCCTGCACCTGAGCCGCACCGCCGACCTGCCGGCCGCGCTGCTCGCCGTGCACGCCGTCGGCGCCGGCTACCTCCCGCTCGACCCCGGCTACCCGGCCGAGCGGCTCGCGTTCGTCCTGGCGGACTCCGGCGCCGCCCTGCTCCTCGCCGACCGCGAACCGGCCCCCGAGGTGGCGGCCGCGGCGCCCGCGCTGCTGCGCCTCGCCGAGGCCGTGGGCGGGGCCGTGGGTGACGGGGCCGCCGGGGAGGGGGTGCGGGCGGGCGGCGCGGCCGCCACCGCCGCCGCGCCCGGCCGGCTCGCCTACGTGCTCTACACCTCCGGCTCCACCGGCCGCCCCAAGGGCGTCGAGATCGGCCACCGCGCGCTGGTCAACCTGCTCTCGGCCTTCACCGACCGGCTCGGCGCCACGGCCCGGGACGTCTGGCTCGGCCTCACCTCGCTCTCGTTCGACATCTCCGCACTCGAACTGCTGCTGCCGCTGGTCACCGGCGGACGGCTGGTCCTGGCGCCGGACGGCCTCGCCGTGGACGGGACGGGCCTGCGCGCCCTGATCGAGCGCGAGGGCGTCACCCACGTCCAGGCCACCCCCTCGGGCTGGCGGGTCCTGCTCGGCGCCGGACCGCTGCCGCCCGGCCTGACCGGCCTCGCCGGCGGGGAGGCGCTGCCGCTGCCGCTGGCCCGGGAGCTGCGGGCGGGCACCGACCGCCTCCTCAACGTGTACGGGCCGACCGAGACCACGATCTGGTCCACCTGCGCCGAGGTCCCGGCCGGGCCGGAGGCCGTGCGGATCGGCCGGCCGATCGCCAACACCCGCGCCTACGTGCTCGACCGGCGGCGCAGGCCGCTCCCGATCGGCGTGCCGGGCGAGCTGTACCTCGGCGGCGACGGCGTGGCCGAGGGCTACCTGGGCCGTCCCGAGCTGACCGCCGAGCGCTTCGTCGACGACCCGTTCGGCACCTCCGGTACCGCCGGCGCCGCCGGCACCCCCGGTACTCCCGGCACCCCTGGCACCCCCGGCGCCCAGTCCGGCCGCCCGGGAGGCCCCGACGCCCCTCGCGACCGGCTCTACCGCACCGGTGACCTCGCGGCCTGGACGGCGGACGGGGAGCTGGAGTTCCTCGGCCGGCTCGACGACCAGGTCAAGATCCGGGGCCACCGGATCGAGCTCGGCGAGGTCGAGTCGGCGCTGCTCGCCCACCCGGACGTCGCCGAGGCGGCAGCCGCCGTCCGCCAGGGGGAGGACGGCGAGCCGTTCGTGGCCGGCTACCTCGTCCCGGCGCCCTGCGCCGGTGCCCCGGACGCCGCCGCGCTGCGGGCCTTCCTCCAGCGGGCGCTGCCCGCCGCCGCCGTCCCCCAGCGCTTCGCGGTGCTCGACCGGCTGCCCCTGACGCCCAACGGCAAGCTGGACCGCCGGGCGCTGCCCGTCCCGCCGGTGCCGACCGGCACCCCGGCCGACACCGCCGGCGCGGCCGGGGCCGGGACCGGGGCCGCTGCCGGGGAGCACGACGAGGTGCTCGCCGCCGTGCTCGGCGTCTGGGCCGAGGTGCTCGGGCTGCCCGACCTGGGGCCCGAGGAGGACCTGTTCGAACTCGGCGGGCACTCCCTGACGATCATCCAGATCACCGCCAGGATCCGCGACCTGCTCGGTGTCGAGCTGGACTTCGACGTCTTCTTCGCGACCCCCACCCCGCGAGGCATCGCCGCGGCCGTCCGCGAACTGCGCTGACCCACCCGGGCGGCGCGCTTCACCGCGCGCCGCCCTCCGATCCCGCGACGGACCCGCCCCACCGGCACCGCCGCCCCCGACGTGCGCCGAAATGGAACACCCATGACCGACACCCAGGACCCCGCCGCCGGGCTGTCCGCGACCAAGCGCGCGCTGCTCGCCCAGCGGCTGCGCGCGGCCGCGGCCCCCGCGAGAACCGTGCCCGAGCGGCCGACCGGCGCCCTCCCCCCGCTCTCCAGCGGGCAGGAACGGCTCTGGTTCATGGACCAGTACGCCCCGCAGTCCACCGCCTACACGCTCGCGCCGGCCCGCCGGCTGCGCGGGCCGCTCGACCGTCCGGCGCTCGACGCCGCCCTGACCGACCTGGTCGCGCGCCACGAGGCGCTCCGGATGACCTTCCCGAGCACCCCCGAGGGCACCGCGGAGGTCCGCATCGCCGAACCGGACCCGTGCACGGCCCGGTTCGTCGACGCCGGCGCCGACCCGGACCCGGCCGGACGCGCCGCCGGTGAACTCGCCGCGCTGGTCGCGGAGCCCTTCGACCTCGCCGCCGGCCCGCTGCTGCGCGCCCTGCTGGTCCGCACCGCGCCCGAGGAGCACGTCCTCGCGCTGGTGATGCACCACATCGTCAGCGACGGCTGGTCCCTCGACATCCTCAACCGCGAGCTGGACGCGCTCTACGCCCGCCACGCCCACGGCACCCCGGACGGTCTGGCCGCCCCCGTCGTCCGGTTCGGCGACTACGCGCACTGGCAGCGCGAGCGGCTGTCCGGCGGCGTGCTGGCCGCCTCCCGCGCGTACTGGCGGGCCGCACTCCGGGACGTCCCCGCCCTCGACCTGCCCACCGACCGCCCCCGACCGCCGGTGCTGACCTTCGACGGGGCCGCCCTGGAGTTCCACTGGGGCACCGAACTCGGCAGCGGCGTCAAGGAGTTGGCGCGGTCGTCCAACGGCTCCGCGTACATGGTGCTGATGGCCGCCCTGCAGACCCTGCTCGGCCGGCACGCCGGACGGCGGGACTTCGCGATCGGCTCGGCGGTCGCCGGCCGGCTCCACCGCGAACTGGAGGACGTCGTCGGCCTGTTCGTCAACATGCTGCCGATCCGGGCCCGGCTGGAGGGCGACCCGACCTTCGCCGAGCTGCTCGGCCGGGTCCGCGAGACCACCCTCGACGCGTACACCCACCAGGAGGTGCCGTTCGAGCAGATGGTGGCCGACCTGGAGGTCGAGCGCGACGTCAGCCGGGCCGCCGTCTTCCAGGTCAGCTTCGCGTTTCAGAACTACGGCGACCGCGCGGCCGGCAGCGGCGGCACGCTCCCCACGGGCGGCGGGCTCACCGGCGAGAGCTTCGGCCACGAGGCCGCCACCACCCGCACCGACCTCGCGCTCTACATGCGGGAGAAGTCCGACGGCGGCCTGTACGGGCTGCTCACCTACCGCACCGACCTCTTCGACGCCGCCACCGTCCGGCAGCTGGTCGAGCGCTTCGAACTGCTGGTCGCGGCAGCCGTGGCCGACCCGGCACGGCCGGTCTCCCGGCTGCCGCTGCTCACCCCCGGCGAGCGGCGGGACGTCCTGGAGAGCTGGGCCGCCGGACCGGCGCTGCCCGAGGCGGCCGGGACAGCCGAGGCGACCGAGGTGCCCGGCACGCTGACGGCGCTGCTCGCCGCCACCGCGCAGGCCCACCCGGAGCGCCCGGCCCTGGTGTTCGGGGACCGCACGGTCGACTACCGCGAGCTGGAGCAGCGGGCCACCGGCCTCGCCCGCCGGCTGCGGGCGCTCGGCGTACGGCCGGACGACCGGGTCGCGGTCTGCCTGGAGCAGTCGCCCGAACTCGCGGCCGCCCTGGTCGGCGTACTGAAGTCGGGCGGCGCCTACCTGCCGCTCGACCCGGAACAGCCGCCCGCCCGGCTCGCCCACCTGGTGGCCGACGCCGGCGTGCGGGTGCTGATCACCGACACGGCGCTGCGGGAGCGGTTCCCCGGGTACGGGGGCACGGAGCTGCTGCTCGACGCCGAGCCGGCCGACGGCGCCGCGGCACCGGCCGGCCCGCTCACCCCCGACGCCGGTCCGCTCGCCCCGGACCCCGGCCCGCTCGCCCCCGACGCCGAGCCGCTGGACGAGGCCTCCGGCCCGGACCACCTGGCGTACGTGATCTACACCTCGGGCTCGACCGGCACGCCCAAGGGCGTCGCCGTCCAGCACCGGCAGATCCTCAACTACCTGGCCGGCGTGCGGGAGAGGCTGCGGATCGAGCCGGGCGCCGCGTACGGGCTGCTGCAGTCGCTGTCCTTCGACTTCAGCATCACCATGCTCTACCTCGCCCTGACCACCGGCGGCCGGGTCCACCTCCTCCCCCGCCGGATCGCCGGCGCCGAACTCGCCGAGCAGATCGAGTCGCTGGACCTCGACTACCTCAAGATGACCCCGTCCCACCTGGCCGCGCTCGGCGCCGACGCCCCCATGGAGCGGCTGCTGCCGCGCCGGGCGCTGGTGCTCGGCGGGGAGGCCTCGGCCTGGCCGTGGGCCGCCGGACTCGCCGCCCTCGGCCGGTGCGCCGTCTTCAACCACTACGGCCCGACCGAGGCGACCGTGGGCATCACCGTCCACGAGGTCACCGCCGACGCCCACGGCCCGGGGAACACCCCCATCGGCACCCCGCTCGCCGGCGCCCGCTGCCTCGTCCTGGACGAGGAGCTGCAGCCGGTGCCGCCCGGCGTCACCGGTGAGCTGTACCTCGGCGGCGACCGGCTCGCCCGCGGCTACCTGGGCCGCCCCGACCTCACCGCCGAGCGCTTCGTCGACGACCCCTTCGGCGCGCCCGGCGACCGGCTCTACCGCACCGGCGACCTCGCCCGCTGGCGGCCCGACGGCACCCTCGACTACCTGGGGCGCGCCGACGACCAGATCAAGGTCCGCGGCTACCGGGTCGAGCCCGGCGAGATCGAGGCGGCCCTCACCGCCCTGCCCGGCGTCACCCAGGCCGTCGTGCTGGCCCGCGGCGAGGGCCTGCGGCAGGCCCTGGTCGGCTACCTCGAACACCCGGGGGACGGTCCCGCCCCGGCGCCCGCCGACCTGCGCGACGCCCTCGCCGAGGTGCTGCCGGACTACATGGTGCCGGCCCGCTTCGTCGTCCTCGACCGGCTGCCGCTGCTGGCCCACGGGAAGGTCGACCGCCGCTCGCTGCCCGAGCCCGAGGAGCCCGCCGCCACCGGCGAGTACGTCGAACCGGAGGGCGAGGAGGAGCGCTTCCTCGCCGGCCTCTGGGCCGAACTCCTGGCCGTCCCACGGGTCGGCGCGCTGGACGACTTCTTCGAACTCGGCGGCCACTCGCTGCTCGCCACCCAGGTGGTCGCGAAGCTGCGCCGCGCCTACCCCGGACTCCCCACCCCGGTCGGGGTGATGGACCTCTTCAAGTACCCGACCGTGCGGCGCCTCGCCGCCCTGCTCAGCGACCCGCACGCGGACCGCGGACCGCGCCGGCTGCTGCACCGGCTCACCCCGGCCGGACACCGGACCACGGCCAGCGTCGTCTGCACCCCGTACGGCGGCGGCAGCGCGCTCATCTACAAGCCGCTCGCCGACGCGCTGCCCGCCGACTGGGCGCTGCACTCGCTCGCCGTCCCCGGCCACGAGCTGGGCGAGGAGGCGATGGACATCGACGAGGTGGCCGCGCTCTGCGCCCAGGAGATCGTGGAGACCGTCGAGGGGCGGATCGTGCTCTACGGCCACTGCGGCGTCGGTGTCCGGCTGGCCGTCGAGATCGCCCGCCGGGTGGAGGCGGCCGGACGGGAGATCGAGGCCGTCCACCTCGGCGGGATCTTCCCGTTCGCCCGGCCGCGCGGGCGCGGCGCCGCCGTCGGCGAGTGGTGGGCCCGGGTGGCGGACCGGCTGCGCAGCGACCAGGGCATGATCAACGCCCTGGCGGCGGCCGGCCTGGACACCGACGAGGTCGGCGCCGAGCAGCTGCGCCTGATGGTCAGCAACCGCCGGACCGGCACCAAGGAGGCCGAGCAGTACTTCACCCGGCTCTTCGAGAGCGAGGACGGCCGGATCGCCGCACCGGTGATCGCCGTCTGCGGGGACCGGGACCCGGCCACCGAGTTCTACGAGGAGCGGTACCGGGAGTGGCACCGGCTCAGCGACACCACCGGCGTGGTGGTGCTCGACGAGGCCGGCCACTTCTACCTCAAGTACCGGGCCGCCGAGCTCGCCGAGATCCTGACCACCGTGCACCGCTCGGTGGCGGCCGGCGAGGAGGAGCGGCACCGGCCGCGCGCGGGCGCCACCTGGTGGCTCGCCGGGCTCTCCCGGGACGGCGCGGAACAGCCGGCCGGAGCCGCGGATGCCCCGGACACCCCGGCAACCCCGGACGCCGTGCGGTCGACGCGGACCTCGCGGGCGGCGGGCGCCCCGCCGGCGGCCCGGCCGACGATGCGGCGGTTCCTCGGCGTCGCCGCCGGCCAGCAGGTCTCGATGATCGGCTCGGCGCTCACCGAGTTCGCCCTGCCGGTCTGGATCTACCTGACCACCGGATCGCTCGCCCAGTTCGGCCTGCTGGCCGCCTGCGGCCTGGTGCCCGGCATCCTGGCCGCGCCGATCGCCGGCGCCGTCGTCGACCGGGGCGACCGCCGCCGGATCATGCTGTACGGCGACGTGGCGGCCGGTCTCACCCAGGCGGTGATGCTGCTGCTCTACCTGGTCGACGGCCTGGAGGTCTGGCACGCGTACGTGCTGATCGCGGTCCTCTCCACGGCGCTCACCTTCCAGCGGCTGGCGTGGAACTCGGCCGTCCCGCAGCTCGTACCGAAACGTTTCCTCGGCCGGGCCAACGGCATCGTCCAGATGGCCTTCGGGCTCGCCCAGTTCCTGGTACCGCTGTTCGCGGTCGGCCTGCTCGCCGCGCTCGGCCTCGGCGGCATCCTCGCCCTCGACGTCGCCAGCTACGTCGTGGCCACCGGGGTCACCCTCGCCGTGCGCTTCCCGGACGTGATGGCCGCCAGGCGGCGCGAGAGCGTCGCCGCCGAGATCCGGGCCGGGTTCCGGCGCGCGCTCGGCAGCCGGCACTTCCGCGCGATGCTGCTGTTCTTCGCGGTGCTCAACATCTTCCTGTCGCCGCTGTTCCTGCTCACCACCCCGCTGGTGCTCTCCTTCGCCCCGCTCGCGGCGGCCGGATGGGTCGCCGTCGCGGCCGGCCTGGGCGCCGTGCTGGGCGGCCTGACCCTGCTGGTCTGGGGCGGACCGCGGCGGCTGCGGCTGCGCGGCGTCCTGTTCGCCACCCTCGGCCTGGCCGCCGCCTGCCTGGTGACCGGCCTGCGGCCCTCGGTGCCGACCGTCGCGCTCGGCGCCTTCGGCATGGCCTACGCGCTGGGCCTGGTCAACGGCGTCTACGCGACGATCGTGCAGACCAAGGTCCCGCTGCGGTTCCACGGCCGGGTGATCGCGGTGAACACCATGGTCGCCTGGTCCACCCTGCCGGTCGGCTTCGCCCTGGTGGCGCCGCTCGGCCCGCGCCTGGTCCAGCCGTGGGTCGACGAGGGCGGCCCGCTCGCCGGCACCGTCGGACGCCTGATCGGCACCGGCGAGGGGCGCGGCATCGGCCTGCTCTACCTGCTGTTCGGCCTGGCGATGGCCGTGCTCGTGCTGGTCTGCCTCGCCGTCCCCGCGCTGCGGCACTTCGACCGCGACGTCCCCGACGCCGAGCCCGACGACCTGGTCGGCCTCGCCGCCCTCACCGGCCGCACCGACGCCGCCGACGCTCTCGCACCCGCAGCACCCGCAGCACCCGCACCCGCTCGTGCCCCCGCGCCGACGCCCGCACCGACCGTCACCCCGGCCGCCGTCACCGCACCCACCGTCACCGCACCCACCGCCCCCGTACCCACCGCCACCCCGCCCGCCGCCACCGCGGCCGCGCACCGCACCGGAACCGAGGCCGCCACCCGATGACCACCACCGACCGGACGACCGGCGCCGCCCGACCCACCGAGGCCGCCCACCCGCTCACCGAGGAGCAGCGGCGCCTCTGGTTCCTCCAGCAGCTCCACCCCGCCGACGCCGGCTTCAACATGTACCTCTGCCGCCGCTGGAGCGGCCCGCTCGACCGGGACGCGCTGCGCACCGCGCTCACCCGGCTGACGGAACGGCACGAGACCCTGCGCACCCGCTTCGCCCTGGACGGCGAGGCACCCGTCCAGCTGGTCGAGCCCGCCGCGCCGGTCCCGCTCGACCTGGTCGAGCTGGCGCCCGGCGCCGGTGAGCGGGACTTCACCGAGGCCTGCCGCCCGGCCGTCAACGCGCCGTTCGACCTGGCCGACCGGCCGCCGCTGCGCGCCGTGCTGATCTCCGCCGGGCCCGAGGAGCACGCGCTGGCCGTGGTGGTGCACCACATCGTCTCGGACGGCTGGTCGTTCCGGATCCTCTGGCGCGAACTGCTCGCCCTCTACCGGGAGGAGACCGGGGAGGCGCCGGCCGGTCTGGCGCCGCTCGCCCTGCGGTACGGCGACGTCGCCCGGGCCGAGCAGGAGCGCGCGGCCGGCGGCGGGGCCGAGGCGGCCTTCCGCTACTGGGCCGAGAAGCTGGCCGGCACCGGGCGGCTGCGGCTGCCCCTGGACCACCCCCGACCGGCCGAGCCGCTGCACCCGGCCGGGTTCGCCTCGGTGCGGCTGGACCCCGCGCTCACCAGCGCCCTGGACGGGATGGCCCGGCGCGAGCGCTGCACGCCGTTCATGGTGCTGCTGGCCGCCTACCAGTGCGTGCTGGCCCGCTGGACCGGCACCGCCGACTTCCTGGTCGGGACCCCGCTGGCGGGCCGCACCGAGGCCGCCCAGGAGGCGGTGGTCGGCTACTTCGCCCGGACCGGGGTGATCCGCGCCGACCTGACCGGGGAACCGGACTTCCGGACGGTGCTGCACCGGGCCCGGACCGCGACCCTGGGCGCGCTGAGTCACCAGGACGTGCCGGTGGAACGGCTCGCCGCCCACCTGGGCCTGCCCGCCGAGGCGGGCGCGGCGCCGCTGTACCAGGCGGTGTTCGTCCACCAGAGCCAGTACGACCTGGCCGGCGGCGACGGCGGGGCGGATCTCCCGGCGGGGGTGCGCACCGCGTCGATGGACTCCGGCTTCGAGCGCGCCAAGACCGATCTGCTGCTGGACAGTTGGCGGACCCCGGACGGGGGGCTGACGCTGTCCTTCTGCTTCGACCGGGAGGTCTTCGACGAGGCCACCGTCACGGCGCTCGGCGCGCGGTGCCGGGCTCTGCTCGCCGCCGTGGCGGAGGACCCGGCGCTGCCGCTGCACGGGGACTGGCTGATCGGTCCGGACGAGCGGGCCGAGTTGCTCGCCCTCGGCGCCGGTCCCGCCTCCGGGCCCGCGGCCCCGGTGCTCGCCCGCTTCGCCGAGCGGGTCGCCGCCGCGCCCGACGCCCCGGCCCTGGAATGCGACGGCCGCACCCTCTCCTACGCCGAACTCGACCGGCTGTCGTCCGAGTTGGCCGGTCGGCTCGGAGCGGTCGGCGGGCAGCTGGTGGCGGTGCGGATCGCGCCGTCCTTCGACCTGGTGGTCGCCCTGCTGGCGGTCTGGAAGGCCGGGGCCGGCTACCTCCCGCTCGACCCGGCCCACCCGGAGGAGCGGCGGCGGCTGATGCTCCGCGAGTCGGGTGCCGTCCTGCTGCTCACCGACGAGGGCGGCGCCGGACTCCGCGTCCAGCCGACGGCCGCCGCCCCCGCCCCCTTCTCCGCCCCCTCCCCCGACCTCTCCTCCCCCTCCTCCCCCGGGGAGGACCGCGCCGGTCTGGCCTACGTGCTCTACACCTCCGGCTCCACCGGCACCCCCAAGGCGGTGGCCGTCGGCCAGGAGGCGCTCGCCGCCCGGGTCGACTGGATGGCCGGCCCGGACGGCTACCGGCTCACGCCCGGCGACCGGATCGTCCAGTTCGCCTCGATCGGCTTCGACACCCACGCCGAGGAGCTGTGGCCGGCGCTCGCCACCGGCGCGTGCGTGGTCCTGCTGCCCGGCGGCGGCCGCACCCTGCCCGAGCTGCTGCGCGGCCCGGACGGGCCCTCCGTCACCGTGCTCGACCTGCCGACCGCCTACTGGGAGGAGCTGGTCTCGCTCGACGACCGGACCCCGTGGCCGGCCGCCCTGCGGCTGGTGGTGCTCGGCGGGTCCGAGGCACGTGCCGACGCCGTCGCCCGCTGGCGGGACCGCCACGGCGACACCGTCCGGCTGGTCAACACCTACGGCCCGACCGAGGCCACCGTCATCGCCACCGCCGGCGACCTCGGCGCCCCGGACGCCGCCCGGCGGCCACCGCTCGGCCGCCCCCTGCCCGGGGTCCGGCTGTACGTCCTCGACGAGCGCGGCGCCCTCCTCCCCCGGGGCGCCGAGGGCGAGCTGCACATCGGCGGCGCCGGCCTCGCCCGCGGCTACCTGGGCCGCCCCGACCTCACCGAAGCCGCCTTCCGCCCCGACCCGTTCACCGGGGAGCGGATGTACCGCACCGGCGACCGGGCCCGCTGGCGCGCCGACGGACAGTTGGAGTACCTCGGCCGCACCGACGAGCAGATCAAGCTGCGCGGCTACCGGATCGAACCGGCCGAGATCGAGGCCGCCCTGACCGACCACCCGGAGGTCGCCCGGGCGGCGGCCGTCGTCCTCGCCGGCCGCCGCCTCGTCGGCTACGCCGTCCCCGCCGCCGGCACCGAACCCGCCCCGGCGGCCCTGCGCGAGCACCTCGCCGGGCGCCTGCCCGCCTACGCCGTCCCGGACACCGTCGTCCTCCTCGACCGGCTCCCACTGACCCTCAACGGCAAGCTCGACACCGCCGCCCTCCCCGCCCCCGACCCGGCCGCCGCGGCCGAGTACCTGGCCCCGCGCACCGATGCCGAACACCTCGTCACCGAGCTCTGGCAGGAGGTCCTCGGCGTCCCCCGGGTCGGTGTCCTCGACGACTTCTTCGCCCTCGGCGGGGACTCCCTCCTGGTCACCCGCGTCGTCGCCCGCATCCGCGCCGGCGTCGGCCTGGAGGTCCCCATCCGCGACGCCTTCGAACTCTCCACCGCAACCGCCCTGGCCGCCCGCGTCGAGGAACTGCTGATCGCCGAGATCGAAGCCCTCAGCGAAGACGAGGCCGCCGACCGCCTCACCGACTGACCATCCGTCACGGGCCGAGAACCTCGGGCGTCGGGGGATCCACCCCAACGCCCGAGGAACAAGTCCGGGCTCCGCGTCAGACCGTGCGGCCCATCGCCATCGGCCGAGCGCGGTCCACCAGTTCACGGACCTGGTGGTTGCGAGCATGGGGTTTGGTCGCGGCGATCATGGCGCGGAGGCGGTCGTCCGCTCGGCCGGACCGGACCTGGGGGTAGTCGTCCAACGCCAGGTGCCAGTTTCGCACGGCTTCTTCGAGTCGGCCGACCGCGACCTGCCACTCGGCGAGCATCGCCCGGTGACGGACGCGGGCCCGCCGGTACACGGCGGGCCGGACCTCCTCGGAACGTTGGAGCGCCCGGATCGCCCCGTCGCGGTCGCCCAGCTCGAAGTTGACCTGGGCGACGTGGTAGGCGAGGGACGCGGGATCGTAGGAACCATGGGCCTTGGCCTTGGACTCGGCCCGCTCCATGGCCACCTCCGCCGCGTGGAGCATCGCCAGCGCTCCGGCACGGTCGCCGGTCTGCGCGAGGGCGTGGGCCTGCTGGCCGGCGAGGAAGGCGCGCATCCTCGGCCCCGCCTGGGGCGAGGCGGTCGACGCGGCCTCGGCGTACCGCAAGGCCGCAGCGCCGTGGCCGAGTTCGACGGCCTGCACGCTCATGCCACGCAGGGTGGTGCAGTAGGTGAGGTGGTCTCCGGCCGCGAGGGAGAGTTCCAGCGCCTTCGTGTAGTAGCTCTGGCCGAGCGTGTCCAGGCGCTCGTCCACGGCCATGTAGCCGGTCAGGTAGAGGTGGTCGGCGGCGGCCGAGAGCATCGCCCTGCGCACCGGTTCGGAGGCGGTCGCCCGAAGGTACGGAACGATGTTGTTGACCAGGAACGCGGCCGCCATCGGCCGGGCGGTCCGGCCACCGAACTGGTCGTCGATCTCGCTGATGCGCTCGGTCATGGCGATGACGGACTCGACCTCGCCCATGCCGATCCTGCTGCGCGGATCGGTCCTGAGCTTCTCGAACCGCCCTACGGCGTCGGGCCAACCGGGAACGGTGAGCGCAACCGAGTACAGCCCCGCCCCGAGCACTCCCCTACGTGATGGATCCATGTCGGCACTCCCGAGGTCGATCAGTCCCGTCACCGTATCGGTGGATCGGGTCCGGACATCAGGCTGATCGGCAAAGCCTGCGTCGAAAGCCGTGACGGGCCGTCCGAGACGGCGGCTCAGGGCCTCCAGAACCACCCGCCGGTACTTCACTATGGGACGGGTACCCAAAAGCCAGTGGGACACGGCCGATTCGTCGTACTTCAGCTTCAAACCGGCCTCTGTTCCCGCGCGGTTGACCGCACGAGCGAACTCGCCGTTGCTCGACCACCGGCACTCGGCCATCAGCCCAGCCAACCTCTGATTCGGTGTCCGCCCGATTGCCATCAGCGCCGCCTCCGGACCCACGTTTCAAGGGTTTCAGACATCAATGACCTATCTACCGTGTTCACGGCCAGTATGCACCTGTTGACTGACTGTCAGATCACCCCGGAAGGTTTCCTTCCTGCGAGGGAGATACGGCCCCCGCCCCGGGGTGCCGGGTCCGGTCCTGCCGACGCAGACCGGGCAGCACACGCAATTTCACAGAAAGGGAACACCTCATGGTCGAGCAGCACACCATCGACCCGACGGACGACGAGCCGGTCGTCGAGATCGGCGACGTGGCCGTCCTCACCGAGGGCCAGGGCAAGGGCAGCAGCGAGGACAAGCGCCGCGCCTACAACAGCTGACCCGCTGGTGGTGCGGCCCCGGCTCGTCGGGGCCGCACCACTCTCTCGCCTGCTCTCCCCAAGGAGGAATCGTGCTCTTCGGAGGGTTCAGCACCACATCCGCTTCCCATCCGCTCCCCGTCGGTGCCGATCTGCTCACGGCCGGATCGTCGGCCTGGCGGATCGGTGACCACCCGGCACGTGTAGTCGCCTCCGACGGAGGCCATCGCAGGGTGCTCGTACTCGGTCCTTGCGGGGCCGGTGAGTTCGAGCTGTCGCTGTTGAACAGCAGCACCCCACCCGCAGATGTGGCCTGGCGTTGGGCCGGCGCCTATGTAGTGGTGGAAGAAGGCACGACAGCCGTCGTCGTGCACACGGACCCGGCCGCCGCCCGCCCGGTATACGCGGCCCGGTGGAACGAGGGCTGGGCCTGGTCCACGTCCGCGCGGTCCCTCGCCTCCCTGAACGGGGCCTCGATCGACATCGAACGGCTGGCGTGCGCGGTGTTCCTGCCGTCAGTGCCGGCCTTGGTAGGCGACCGGTCCTTCTTCGACGGGGTCCGGCAGTTGCCGCCCGGCTCTCGGATCGAGTTTCCCGCCGACGGCTCCGACCCCCGCATCACCACTCGTTGGCGGCCTGACCCGGTGCCCGACCTGCTGCCCCATATTCGGCTCCGGGACGCCTTGGAACGCGCGGTCACGCTTCGGGTCGTCTCGGACCCGGCGCTGTCGTGCGATCTGTCCGGCGGGCTGGACTCCACCAGCATCACGGTCCTGGCCGCCACCGCCCTGCCCTCCGACCGACGTCTGAATGCCGTCACCGTCCACCCTGACGGCGACCTCGGCGGCGCCGACCTCCACCACGCCCGCCTGACGGCGGCGCGCCACGCTCACCGCATCACGCACCGCCTGCTGCCGCTGACCGACCGGCATCTGCCCTACACCGCCATCACCGAGGTTCCGGCAACCGACGAACCGGCGCCATCGACCCTCACACGCGCCCGTCTGACCGGTCAACTGGATTGGATGCGCATGAAGTTGGGCACCCGTACTCATCTGACCGGCGACGGCGGCGACAGTGTCCTCTTCCAACCGCCCATCCGCCTTGCCGACCTGATCCGCCACCGCCGAGGCCGTCGAGCAGTCACCGAGGCGTTCGGCTGGGCCCGGCTTCGCCGCATTCCCGTCGGCCCGTTGCTGCGGGAGGCCGCCCTCACCGCCCTCACCAGTCGCCGAGAGGCGCTGACCGCCCTCGCCGACATGGTCGGAGCGCCCGGCCGCGACGACCACGGCCGAGCCGCTTGGTTCCCGCTGCTGCCGTTCCCTCCATGGGCCACCCCGCGGGCCGCCGGTCTCCTCGGCCAGGCCGCCCGCCGAACAGCCGCCGAGGCCGACCCGTTGACCGGCCTGGACTTCTCGGTGCGGGTTCTGGTGGACGAGATCCGCGAGGTCGCCCGTACAGCCGCCTCCGATGCCCAGCTCGCCGCCGCCTGCGGCGTCGAGCTGCACAACCCGTTCCTCGATCCGGCTGTGGTGGACGCGGTGCTGACGGTGCCACTCCTCCGACGCCCACCGCTGTACGCCTACAAGCCCACCCTGGCCCGCGCCATGGCCCACCTGTTGCCGTCCGAGACGGCGACCCGCACCACCAAAGGCAGCTTCGACGCCGATCACTACACCGGGATGCGTGCCAACCTCCCGGAGCTGTCCGCCCTCGCCGACGGCAATCTCGCCGCCTTCGGTCTCGTCCACCCCACCCTGTTTCGCCGCCACCTGGCCCGGGCATCCGCCGGCCTGCCCCTGCCCCTCGCCACCCTGGAACAGGCCCTCACCGTCGAAGCGTGGCTGACGGCGCACCATCGCGACCCGGTTGCCGCCTGGACCCACGCCAGCGTGAGGAACGGTTCCCGTGACTGATCCGCCTGCCTTCGCCGCCCCGCCCCACCACGTTCACCCCATCGACTTCGGGCACGTCTTGGTACTCGTCGACTACCGCACCGGGTGCGTCCAATGCCTGCTGCCCGATGCCGCCGGGTGCTTCCGGGAGGCCGCGCGCATCGGCGCCCCTTCCCCGCTGCCCGGCCGACTCGCCGGCCGGCTCTCGGCTGCGGGGCTCCTCGCACCCGCCTCCGCCGCCCGGCCGTGGCCGGTGACCCAGGCCACCACCGCGCGGGCGAGCTGGGGAAGCGCCGAGCACCCCGCCGGAGCCACCCGGCCAGGTCCCGTCCGACTCAGAGCGCTACTCGGGGGCGCAGGGGCGCTGGCGACACTGGCTGCGGTCAAGGCCGCCGGGGACTCCCGGACCACGATGCTCCGCATCATCCGCACCGTTCACCAGGCCTCGTCGAGCTGCCTCCTACCAGCCACCCCCGAACAGGCGAAGGCCGCCGTGCTCGCAGTCCGGGCCGCCGGATGGCATTCCCCGGCCCGCACGGCCTGTTTGGAGGAGTCCGTCGCAACCGTGTTGCTGCTGGCTGCCCGACGTCTCGCCGTCACCTGGTGCCACGGGATCGCCGCCGACCCGGTACGGCTGCACGCGTGGGTGCAGACTGAAGACGGCGCACCGGTCGCCGAACCGTCCTCCACCGGCGCCTACACGCCCGTCCTCACCCTCGGAGCACGCCATCGCCGCCAGCCATGAACCGACTGTCTGGGTCCGCGCCGAAGCTTGTGGGCTCGGCCCCTACCGGGCCGATCTGGTCGAGACCTACTGGCGCTGGGAACAGGACCCCGCCCTCCTTGTCGGATACGGCCGTCAACAGCCCGAATCGCTGGAGTCCCGCATCGAAGGCATCGCGAATCAACTTCGCGGCGACAACGTCCGCTTCACGATCTACAATCTCGCCGACGACGCTCCCGTCCCGGCTGGTGTCGCCACCCTGCTGCCCGATCCATCCGTCCGCACCGCCGAGTACGTGGTGATGCTCGCTCCCGAGGCCCGTGGGAGAGGGCTGGGCACCGCGGCGACCCGCCTCGTCCTCGACTACGCGTTCCACATCACCAACCTGCGGATGGTCTGGCTGAAGGTCCTCGCTCCGAACAAGCCCGCGATCCGCGCTTACGAGAAAGCCGGTTTCCGTGGTGCGGGAACGCTGAGGGAGGCCGGGTACTGGCTTGGGCAGGTCTGTGACGAAGTGATCATGGACGCCCTCTCCGCCGAGTTCGTCGGCCCCTCCGTGATCACTCCGCTGGTGAGCGATCGGAAGCCCTGAGCGCCCGGGAAGCCGGCCACGTCAATCCACGAGCCGTCTGCACGGGAGGGCGCTCTGAACTCGAACCGCTCCGGCACGGGAGCGGGGTGACTGCCGGGAAAGGGACACGGACGCCGCCTCAGCGGCCGGTGCTCGTCCGCCCTCCGGCGTCGGGGCGCCGGAGGGCGGACTCCGAACGTCCCTCAGAAGCCGCCCAGGGTGGCCGCGAGGTCTGCGTCGTGCATGCCGGGGAAGGCGTAGCCGTCGCTCTCGTCCCACGGGACGTCGAGGTCGTCCATGTGGACGCGCCACTCCGCTCCCGGGAGGGCGCGGCGCAGCTCGGTCACCGAGTCCAGCACGTGGACCAGCACCGGCAGCAGCCGCCCGGGGTCGGGCGGCAGCTTCGTGGACCCGGCCAGGACTTCGTCCGGCTCGGTACCCCCGTCGTACAGGTGGAGGCTTTCCTCGTCCCGGTAGGGGAACGAGGACGCGTGTGCGGCGACGATGCGCTCGACGGCGGCCGTCTCGGCATCCGTCAGGGGCTCCGCCCGGTCGGCCGAGTAGTAGAGGGAGACGCTCATGGGGCCGACCGTACCGAAGGGGTACGACAGCGCCGCCGGGCGCGGTGGGCGGGTCAGGGGGTGATGCGGCCGAGGCGGCGGACCATCTGTTCGACGGTGTCGGTGGGGGGCCAGGGGAATTCGGGGAGGTCCGCGCGCAGGGTGACCTGGCCGTGGAGGGCGGTCCAGAGGGTCACGGCGTCGGCGAAGGGGTCGGTGCTGGACGAGCGGCCGGCGCGTACGCAGGCGTCGAGGTTGTCGACGAGCATCTGGAAGGAGTCGAGTCCCTGGCGGCCGGGGTCGTCGGCGGGGGCTTCGGGCTTGGGGCGGGCCCAGCCGAAGAGGACGCGGTAGCGGGCGGGTTCGCGGACGCCGAAGTCGACGTAGGCGGCGCAGCCCGCGAGCAGTGCCTCGACCGGGTCGTCGTGTGCCGAGACGGCGGCGGCGATCCCCTGGTGGAGTTGTGCGATCGCCTCGACGACGACCGCTTCGACGATGGCGTCGCGGTCGGGGAAGTGCGCGTAGATCGAGGGGGCGGCGATGCCGACCTCGCGGGCGACGGAGCGCAGGGTGACGGCCTGGTCGGAGCCGGTGCGCACGATGAGGGCGGTCGCCGCCCGGATGATCTCCTCGCGCAGTAGCAGGCCCTGCCCGCGCCGGTTCCGAGGCCGGGTCGAGGCGTCCTCGCCTTGGCCGGCAGGGAGGTCGGTAGCTGTGGGGGCCTTCTTCATGCCGTCGACTTTACAGGTGTTAGCCGATCGCTGTAGCGTCTCGAACAGGTAGCTAACGCTTGTAAGTTTACGACCGTGAGGACATCGTGAGCACCGAGGACGCACCCGACCCGGAGCCGGGCCACCCGCGCCGCAAGCCCGCACTGGCGGCGCTCTGCCTGGCGCTGGTCGTCACCACCATCGACAACACCGTGCTCAACACGGCCCTGCCCGCGCTCGCCGAGGCGCTGCCGGCCTCCACCGCCGACCTCCAGTGGATCAACAACGCCTACACGCTGGTGTTCGCCGCGACGCTGATCACCGCGGGCAGCCTCGGCGCCCGGTTCGGGCACCGCCGCGCACTGGTCGGCGGCCTGGCGGTACTGGCCGTGGCCTCGGCGTCGGCCGCACTGTCCGGCTCGACGGGCCAACTCGTCGCGTTCCGCGCGGCGATGGGGCTGGGCGCGGCCTTCGTCATGCCGGCCACCCTCTCGATCATCGTGGCGCTGTTCGGCCCCGCGGAGCGCGGCAGGGCCATCGCCGTCTGGTCCGCGACCGCCGGCATCGGCATCGTGGCCGGCCCGGTCACCGGCGGGCTGCTGCTCGACCACTTCGCCTGGGGCAGCGCCTTCTGGATCAACGTGCCACTGGTCGCCGTCGCGCTCACCGCCACCCTGCTCCTGGTCCCCGCCCTGCCGGGCCGCCGCACCGGCCGGCTCGACCTCCCCGGCCTGCTGCTCTCCGCGACCGGCCTGGCCGCCCTGGTCGACGCGGTCGTCCAGGGCCCCGAACGCGGCTGGCTGACGGCCACCACCGCCGCCGAGGCCGGCGCGGCGGTCGGGCTGCTCGCGGCGTTCACCTACTGGGAGTTGCGCACCGCCCACCCCATGGTCGACGTGCGGCTGTTCGCCGACCGGACGTTCAGCGTCGCGAGCGGCATCCTCGGCATCACCTTCTTCGCCCTCTTCGGGCTGCTGTTCGGCTACACCCAGTACCTGCAACTCGTCCACGGCTACAGCCCGTTCGCGGCCGGGCTCGGCGCCCTGCCGTTCGCGCTCTCGATGGCGGCCACCGCCGGCACCAGCGACCGCAGCACCGCCCGGTTCGGCGCCCGGAACACCATCGCCACCGGACTCGCCGTCATGGCCGCGGGCCTGGGCGGCCTCTCCCTCGTCACCGTCACCACGCCGTTCGCCGTGCTCGCGCTCACCATGGGAGCGGTGGGCGCGGGGATGGGCCTCGTCATGGCGCCGGCCAGCACGGCGACCGTGGCCGCCGTGCCCCGCGAGAAGTCGCCGATGGCGAGCGCGGTGAACAGCGTGGTCCGCGAACTGGGCGGGGCGCTCGGCATAGCGGTGGTCGGCACCGTCGTCTCCGCGTCCTACCGGTCGCGACTGGCCGGCACCCTGCCGGACGCGCCCTCCCCGGCAGCCGAGGACCTGACCTCCGCCCACCTGCTCGCCGCCGAGCTGCCCCCCGGCCCGGCCGGCCGACTGGTCGCCGCCGCGGACGAGGCGTTCACCACCGCGATGAACCACGGAACGCAGCTCTGCGCCCTGGTCGCCCTGCTCGGCACCGCGGCGGCCCTCGTCCGGCTGGACCGGCGGCCGGGCGCCGAGCAACGGGCCGCGAAGCCCGGTCCGGCCGACCTCCCTCCACGGGCTTCCGTGGAGCAGCGCCGGCCGGGCCCTGGCTAGGCGGTCCGGGTGAGCATGAGCTCCTGGGCGTAGCCGACGGTGTTCGGCTCCGTGTACAGGTTCACGAATCCGGGTTTGGTCAGGCTGTTGTCGCAGCCGCGGAACGTGCTCGTGTACGTCACCGACCCCAGGTGGAGGGTGAGGGCCTGGAGGTTCACGCTCCAGGTGCGCCCCTCGCTCGCCGGCGAGAACTGCCCGCCGCTGTCGAAGGTGCGCGGCGTGTAGGCGGAGGTGGTTCCCGCTCCGGCGACGTGGTACGTCGACCCGACGTAGTCCGCCGGGACGGTCCCGCAGAGGAGTGCGGCGTGGGCGGGAGCCGCCGCCAGCGCCACCGGTGCGGCGGTACCGACGGCGAGGGCGAGCGCGGCGAGCCCGGTCCTGAACTTCACCTGGATTCCTTTCGTATACGGCCGATGGGGTTGCGCTATGGCTCTCCGGCCGGAACCAGGTGTAACCGACTTGCCGGGCAGCCAAGCCGTTCGGCCCCACGGCCCGCCCACGCGCCCGGTCGAGCCGGTCGGAGGCACGGCGGGGGTGCGGCGAGTGGAGCGGTCGGGGGGTGCGGCGGAAGGCGCGCCCGCCCCCTACGGGGCCGGGGTGGCGGCGGGGAGGAGGGGGCCGGTGAGGAGGGTGCCGGTCTCGGAGAAGGGCCAGCCGTTGGGCACGCAGCCGTGCAGGCCCTTGATCTGCTGCATCATCACCGGAGCCGGCTGACCCGGGCCGGGGCAGTCGACGTGGCCGAGGCCGAGGACGTGGCCGACCTCGTGGTTGACGGCGAGCGCGTGGTACAGCTCGGGCTGCCCGGCGTAGAACTCCGTCAGCTCGTTCCAGCGCTTGACGTTGACGACCACTTGGTGGCCCACGCCGCAGTTCACCCAGCCGCCGGTGTCCAGCCCGTACTGGCCGCATATCCGGTCGGTGGTCTCCGGGGTGGCCAGGTAGACGGTGAAGTCCACCGGGTCGGCGGGCATCCGCTGGAACGCGTGGGTGCCGTCCGCGGCCCAGCCCCTCCGGGTGTCGCCGAGGACGGCGTCCACCTCGGCGGCGAACTGCTCGGGGCTCACCTTGAGCCCGTTCTCGGCGCGCACCTTGTAGCGGAGGAGCTGCTCGCCGGCCCCGAAGCGGGCCGAACCTCCGGTGGCCGTGGTGAACGCCGAGGCCAGCGGCTTCTCCCGGTCGGCGGCGGCCGGGCCCCACGGGCGCCACCACAGCAGCCCGGCGGCCAGGGCGGCGGTCACCGCCAGGGCGATCGCGCCGGTCCGGGCCGATCGGAGGCGGAGGCGGGGGCGGGGGCGGGGGCTGCCGCCCGCGGGGTCCGACGGTGGCTCCGGGCTTCGCCGGAGTCCGGCGAGGCCCTTCACCGGCCGCTCCCCGCGACGGGGCAGGCGAGCCCGGCGGGTGCAGCGGGCCCGGCAGGTGCGGTGGGCAGCGGCGCCCGGGTGTTCGAGGGGACGGTGCCGACCGGTCGAGGGCGGGCCGGGGCCTGGATGAGCATGGTGGCGCAGGACTCCTGTACGTGGATCGCACGGTTGTACGGTCACGTAGAGGCTAACCGGCCGAAGTGAACCACCCGTCCGGGTGACCCTTCGGAACGGTTCCCGGCGGACCTCCGGACGCGCCGGAGCCGACACCCTGACCCGGCATCGGCTCCGCAGGCACGGCGGTCCGTTCCCGGCGGACACCCCGGTCCGTTCCCGGCGAACACCGCGGCCCGTCCCCCGGCGGACACCGCGGTCCGTTCCCCGGCGGGCACGGCGGCCGGGCCCGGCCGGGCACCGCGCACCGCCCCGGTGGGCACCGCGGCTCGGCCCGGACGGGCAGCACGCTCAGACCCCGGCGGCCTCCGCCAGCCTGGCCTCCAGCTCGGCGGCCAGCGCCTCCACCGCCCCCGTCGTGAAGGCGTGCTCGTTGTAGCGGAGCCAGCAGACCAGGCTGCCGTCCGGCTGCTCGGTGGCCGCCAGCTCCGGGACGTGGCGGTCGCCGCCCGGCATCGGGTACGGGACGGTGGCGCTGCGCGGGACCTCCCAGGCGGTGCAGGCGAGGCCCGGCAGCTGGGCGGGGGCGCTCCAGCTCTCGTAGCGCAGCCAGGCCGCGAACGGCGCCTGCGGGCTGAACTCCGCGAACGGGTACAGCTGGTGGTCCAGTGCCGCCGTCGACGTCTCCCGGACCCGGGCGAGCAGTTCGGCGAAGCCGGGCGAACCGGAGGCGTCGATCCGCAGCAGCAAGGACTGGACGAAGCAGCCGACCAACCGCTCCGCCTCCGGCCTGGTGCGGCCCGGCACCGGGGTCATCAGCACCAGGTCGGACTGGCCGCTGCGGTCGGCGAGCAGGCCGAGCCAGACGGCCGCGAGCGCCTGGAAGGGCGTCGCGCCGGCCTCGGCGGCGCGGGCGCGGAGCGCCTCGGCACGGAGCGCCGGGACGGCGAGGCGGTGGGCGGCGCTCAGGACCGTCTCGGTGTCGGCGCGGCCGGGGAAGGGGTGGACCGCCTCCGGCGCACCGGCCAGGGTGCGGGCGAAGTGGGCCCGGGACGCCGTCCAGTGGGCGTTGGACCACGCGACGAGTTCGGCGTACTCCGGTCCCGGCCGGGGCTCGGGTGCGGGGCGGCCGCGCCGCAACGCCGAGTAGATCACGCCCAATTCGCGCAGCAGCACGCCGACCGACCAGCCGTCGCCGACGATGTGGTGGACGGCGAGCAGCACGGCGTGGTCGTCCGGGCCCCGGCTGATGACGGCGAGTCCGGTCATCGGCCCCTCGCCGATGTCGGTGAGCCGGTCGCGGACCGCGACCAGGCGGGCCGAGACCTCGTCGTCGCTCTCGCCCGGTGCCTCGGCGAGCACCAGCTCGACCGCCGGCTCCTCGTCGACGACCGCGCGCCGCACGCCCGGCTCGACGGCGTCCGGTACCGGGACGAACCGCGTGCGCAGCGCCGGGTGGCGGCGCACGGCCTCGCGCAGCGCCTCGGCCAGCAGGTCGGTCCGCAGCGGCTCGGTGACCCGGAACATCACCGCGACCGCGCCGACGTTGCGGCCCTCGGCCTCGGCCGTCCAGCGCAGGAAGTTCTCCTGCTGGGAGGTGAGCGGCACGTCGTGCGGCTGGGCGCGCAGCTCCCGGAGGAAGGCGGAGACCTCGGACTCCGCGACCGGGGGCCGGTCCGCCACGGCCGCGGGGGCGTCCCTGAGCCAGGCGGCCTGGGCGCGGAGCGAGGGCCGCTCGAAGACCAGGGCGGTGCTCGCGGTGACGCCGAACTCCTCGGTGATCGCGGCGGCCAGCTGGACGGCCCGGAACGAGTCCCCGCCGAGGGCGAAGAACTCGTCCTCCACGGCGTGGACCGGGCGGCCGAGGACCTTGCGCCACAGGGCGGCCAGCGCGGTCTCGCGGCCGGTGGCCGGCGGGGTGCCGGGGGCGGCCGGGGCATCGGCGGCCGGCTCGGTGAAGCGGGCCCGCAGCTCGTGCTTGACCACCTTGCCGCTGGGGTTGCGCGGCAGCCGGTCGGTGACCAGGATCCGGACGGGCAGTTCGGCGCGGCCGAGCCGGGCGGAGAGGAAGAGCCGCAGCTCGTCGAGGTCCAGGCCGTCGGCGGCGGGCACCACGGCGGCGACCGGGACGGCGCCCATCACGGGGTGCGGGACGCCCAGCGCGGCCGCGTCCGCGACCCGCGGGTGGGCGTGCAGGACGTCCTCGATCCGCAGCGTGGAGACCTTCAGCGCACCGGACTTGATGATGTCGCTCTCGCGGTCCACCAGGTACAGGTAGCCGTCGGCGTCGAGCCGGCCGAGGTCGCCCATCCGGACCCAGCCGTCCCGGAAGACGGCGGCCGACTCGGTGCGCCCGGCCACGTAGCCGCGCGGCGGGCCGGGCTGGCGCAGCCAGACCTCGCCGACGGCGCCGGGTTCGGCCGGGCGGCCGTCGGCGTCGAGCAGCCGCAGGTCGGCGGGGTTGGCGGGGCGGCCGACCGAGCCCGGGCGGCGGGCGTCGACGACGGCCGAGATCTGGGCGGGCGAGGCCTCGGCGGAGGTGTAGGTGTTGACGACGGTCGCGCCGGGCAGCGCCTCGCGGAGGGCGGCGGAGACCGGGGCCGGGAGCGCGGCCGCCGAGGAGCTGACCAGCAGGACGCTGCTGAGGTCGCGTCGGCCGGCGACCCCCGAGTTGAGGAGTTCGACGGCCATCGACGGCACCAGGAAGACGGTGCCCGCCCGGTGCTCCTCGACGGTCCGGCCGAACTCCTCGGCGTCGAAGCGCGGCAGGCAGACCGTGGCGGGCGCGGCGACCAGTGCGTTGACCAGGACGACCTGGGCCGCGTTGGTGCCGATCGGGAAGGCCTGCACGGCGTGCGCCGAGTGCGCGTACGGGCGCGGGCGCGGGTCGAGCCGCTGACCGGCGGTCAGGCTGGCGTGGGCGGCGTGCACGCCCTTGGGCGCCCCGGTCGTCCCGGAGGTGCCGATGACCTGGGCGAGGTCGTCGGGGCGGGGCCGGTGCGGCGGCTCGTCGGCGCCGGCCGGCCCGCCGGCCGCCTCCAGCTCGGCGAGCCGCAGGAAGGGCACGCCCGCCTCCCCGCCCCGGGGGTCGTCCGCCGTACCGGCCACCGCCCAGCGGACCTCGCTCGCCGCGGCCAGCCGCGCGGTGTCCTCCCGGCCGAGGTCCTCGCGGACCACGACGCCCGCCGCGCCCGCGTAGTGCGCGGCGAGGAAGGCCACCGCGTACTCGTCCCACGCGCTGTTGGGGAACAGCAGCAGGACGCGGTCCCCCGGCCTGACGCCCGCCCCGGCGAGCCCGTGGGCCGCCCGGACCGCCCGCTCCCGCCAGCGGCGGTAGTCGAGCACCGGGCGGCCCGGGACCAGCAGGGCGGGCCGGTCCGGGTGCCTGGCGGCCCGGTCGTCCAGCAGGTCGGGCAGCGTGAGCGGGGGACTGACGGTGGATCGGGTGCTGATGACGACTCCCGGAAGGTGCCAGGACGGGGCGACGGCCGATCGGCCGGACGAGTGATGATCCAGACCGTAGCGGCTGGGTGGTCGCGCCCGCCAGAGCCGTCCGGCCCGACGCCGCTTCCGGGGGCGCTCCGGCCACCACCGGTGACGGTGTGTCAGCGTCGGTCCGCTCGGGCGGGCGCGGGATCGGCGCCGGCGCCCGGCACCCCACACCGCGTCACGGCTACGCCGCCCGGATGCCGTCGGGGGTGTCGCACCGCCGGCTCCGCCCCGGCACGGCCCCGTCGGCCTAGCGTGGCCCAGCCGCCGACCGACGCCGGAGGGAGCACGATGCCGAGACCCCGCGACCGGGCCGCACTCGCCCTGGTCCTGCTGCTCACCTGGGTCCTCACCGCCTGCGGCAGCGGCGCCGGGAACGGGAGCGGCAACGGCCCGGTCACCCTCGACTGGTACAACTTCCCCGACGACTCGGGCGCGCTCCAGCAGGCCGCCGACTCCTGCGGCAACGCCTCCGGCGGGCGCTACGCGATCCGCTACAACAAGCTGCCGCGCTCCGCCGACGGCCAGCGCCAGCAGCTGGTCCGCCGGCTCGCCGCGCACGACAGCGGGGTCGACATCATGGGCCTGGACGTCACCTGGACCGCCGAGTTCGCCGAGGCCGGCTGGGCCCGCGAATGGACCGGCGCGCTCAGGGACCGGGCGAGCGAGGACACCCTGGCCGCCGCGCTGCGCACCGCCACCTGGCGGGACCGGCTCTACGCCGTCCCGTACAACTCGAACACCCAACTGCTCTGGTACCGCGACGACCTGGTCCCGACCGCCCCCCGGACGTGGGCCGAACTCCTGGACCGGGCACGGCAGCTGGACGCGGAGGGCAAGCCGCACTTCGTCGAGGTCCAGGGCGCCCAGTACGAGGGCCTGACGGTCTGGTTCAACACCCTCGTCACCAGCGCCGGCGGGTCGATCCTCACCCCCGACGCGACCGCGCCTTCGCTGGGCGAACCGGCCGTCACCGCCGCGCGGGTCATCCGCGACCTCGCCCGCTCCCCCGCCGCCGACCCCTCCCTGGCCAACCAGATGGAGGACCAGAACCGGCTGGCGATGGAATCCGGGACGGCCGCCTTCGAACTCAACTACCCCTTCGTCTACCCGTCGATGAAGGCCAACGAGCCCGAGCTGTTCCGGCACTTCCGCTGGGCCCCCTACCCGGCCGTCGTCCCGGACCGGCCGGCCACCGTCACCATCGGCGGCATCGACCTCGCCGTCGGCGCCTACTCCCGCCACCCCGACCTGGCCCAGGAGGCCACGCTCTGCCTGCGCAACCGCGACAACCAGCTGACGAACGCGCTCAAGGGCGGGCTGCCGCCCTCGCTGCGCAGCCTGTACACCGCCGCCGAACTCACCGACAGCTACCCGTTCGCGGCCGACGTCCTGGCGGCCCTGGAGACCGCCTCGGTGCGGCCGCAGACGCCCGCGTACCAGAACGTCTCGATCGCCGTCGCGCACGCCCTCTCGCCGCCCTCGGCGGTGGACCCGGAGCGCACCGTCGCCGCGCTCTCCGGCCAGATCAGGGACGCACTCGGCTCGAAGGGGCTGATTCCATGACCGGCACCACCACCCGCGAAGCCGTCACCGCCGCGCCGCCCGGAAAGCGCTCGGAGGGCTCCCGCCAGGAACGCCGCCTCGGCTGGCTGCTGTGCGCCCCCGCCGTCCTGGTGATGACCCTGGTGACGGCCTACCCGGTCGGCTACGCCGTCTACCTCTCGCTCCAGCGCTACGACCTGCGCTTCCCGGACCAGGCCTCGTTCGTCGGCCTCGCCAACTACGGCGCCGTGCTCTCCTCCCCGTACTGGTGGCAGGCCCTGGGGGTGACGGTGCTGATCACCGCCGTCTCGGTCACCGCCGAGCTGGTGCTCGGCCTGGCCCTGGCGCTGGTGATGCACCGCGCGGTCGTCGGCCGCGGCCTGGTGCGCACGGCGGTGCTGGTGCCGTACGGCATCGTCACGGTCGTCGCCGCCTACTCCTGGCAGTACGCCTGGACGCCGGGCACCGGCTACCTCGCGGCGCTGCTCCCCGAGGACAGCGCCCCGCTCACCGAGCACTGGCCCGCGATCGGCCTGATCATCCTGGCCGAGGTGTGGAAGACCACCCCGTTCATGGCGCTCCTGCTGCTGGCCGGGCTGGCCCTCGTCCCCACCGAGACCGTCCGGGCCGCGATGGTCGACGGCGCCGGCTTCGGGCAGCGGCTGCGCCTGGTCGTCCTGCCGCTGATGAAGCCGGCCATCCTGGTGGCGCTGCTGTTCCGCACCCTGGACGCGTTCCGGATCTTCGACAACATCTACGTGCTGACCGGCGGCGCCAACGACACCGGCTCGGTGTCGATCCTCGGCTACGACAACCTCTTCACCGCGCTCAACCTGGGGATCGGCTCGGCGATCTCGGTGCTGATCTTCCTCTGCGTGGCGGCGATCGCCCTGGTCTTCGTCAAGGTCTTCGGCGCGGCCGCGCCGGGCGACGCGACGGAGGGCCGGTGACCGCCCGGCAGGCCCGCGCCCGGACCGGCTGGGGCCTGGTCAACCTGGTGGTCGTGCTGTACGCGCTCTTCCCGGTCTGGTGGATCGCCGCCCTCTCCTTCAAGGACCCGAGCACCCTGTCCGACGGGGACTTCGTCCCGCGCAGCTGGACACTGGAGAACTACCGCGGCATCTTCCGCACCTCCGAGTTCACCCGCGCTCTGGTCAACTCGATCGGCATCGCGGTGATCGCCACCACCCTCGCCGTCGTGCTCGCCACCATGGCCGCCTACGCGGTGGCCCGGCTGCGCTTCCCCGGCAAGCGACTGCTGATCGGCATGTCGCTGCTGATCGCGATGTTCCCGCCGATCTCGCTGGTCTCCCCGCTGTTCGAGATCGAGCGGGTGCTCGGACTCTTCGACACCTGGCTCGGGCTGATCATCCCCTACATGACCTTCTCGCTGCCGCTGGCGATCTACACCCTGTCGGCCTTCTTCCGGGAGATCCCGTGGGACCTGGAGAAGGCCGCCAAGGTGGACGGCGCGACACCCGCCCAGGCGTTCCGCCTGGTGATCGCCCCGCTGGCGGCACCGGGTGTGTTCACCACCGGCATCCTGGTCTTCATCTTCTGCTGGAACGACTTCCTCTTCGCGATCTCGCTGACGTCCACCGACGCGGCGCGCACCGTCCCGGCCGCGATCGCCTTCTTCACCGGCAGCTCCCAGTTCCAGCAGCCGACCGGCTCGATCGCCGCCGCGGCCGTGGTGATCACGGTGCCGATCGTGCTCTTCGTGCTGTTCTTCCAACGCCGCATCGTCGCCGGCCTCACCGCCGGCGCAGTGAAGGGGTGACCTGAACCGATGGCCGAGATCGCCCTCGACGGCATCAGCAAGCGCTACCCGGACGGCTCGGTCGCCGTCCACGACGTCGATCTGACCGTCGCGGACGGCGAGTTCGTCATCCTGGTCGGGCCCTCGGGCTGCGGGAAGTCCACCACCCTCAACATGATCGCCGGCCTGGAGGACATCACCGGGGGAACCCTTCGGATCGGCGGGCAGGTGGTCAACGACCTGGCTCCGAAGGACCGGGACATCGCGATGGTGTTCCAGAGCTACGCGCTCTACCCGCACATGACCGTCCGTCAGAACATGGGCTTCGCCCTGCGGCTCGCCAAGGCCGAGAAGGCGGTCGTCGCCGCGAAGGTGGAGGAGGCCGCCCGGATCCTCGACCTCACCGAGCACCTCGACCGCCGGCCCGCCAACCTCTCCGGCGGGCAGCGCCAGCGCGTCGCCATGGGCCGGGCGATCGTCCGCGACCCCAAGGCCTTCCTGATGGACGAGCCGCTCTCCAACCTGGACGCCAAACTGCGGGTCCAGATGCGCACCCAGATCTCCCGCCTCCAGCGCCGGCTCGGCACCACCACCGTCTACGTCACCCACGACCAGGTCGAGGCGATGACGCTCGGCGACCGGGTGGTGGTGCTCCGCGCGGGCGTCGTCCAGCAGGTCGGCCCCCCGCAGCGGCTGTACGACGAGCCGGCCAACCTGTTCGTCGCCGGGTTCATCGGCTCGCCCGGGATGAACCTGCTGCACGGCCGGCTGGAGGAGGGCGTGCTGCGCACCGCGCTGGGCGACCTGCCGGTGGGCGACCGGCTGCGCCGGCGCCTCACCGCGGCCGACGCACCGCGCGAGGTGGTGGTCGGCATCCGCCCGGAGCACTTCGAGGACGCCGCGCTGCTGGAGCGTCCGACCGGCGGGGTGACCGTCACGGCCGGGGTCGAGGTGGTCGAGTCGGTGGGCTCGGACGTGTTCGTGCACTTCACCGTCGAGGGTGACGCGGTCGCCGGGGGCGGCCTGGAGGAGATCGGCGCGCGGCAGCGGGAGGCGGGTGCCGGGGCGCCCGGGCGGGAGGTGGTGGCGCGGATCGGCACCGCCACCCGGGCGGCCGAGGGGGCTCCGCTGGAGCTGTGGATCGACACCGCGCGGCTGCACGTCTTCGACCCGGCGACCGGCGCCGCGCTGAGCGGGGACGTCAGCGGCGGGGGCTCCGCGGGCGGCGCGGGCGGGGACGGCGGAGGCGGCGGCGGCGCTGGCTCCGTGGGCGGCGGCGCGCGCTGACCGGCACTGACCGGCGGCCGCCGGCGGCGACCGGCGCCTCCGAGGTGCCGCACCGGGCCGTTCGGGCGATCATGGGGAAACGCGCCTCGAAAGGTGGAATGCGATGTTCCAGCTCCTCTGGATTCTGCTCATCGGCTTCGTACTGGGCGTCCTCGCGAAGCTGATCCTGCGCGGCCCGCAGTCGATCCCGTGGTGGCTCACCATGCTGCTCGGCGCGGCGGGCGCCTGGCTGGGCAACTCGGTGGCCGGCTGGATCGGCGTCCGGCACACCTCCGGCATCGACTGGATCAGGCACCTGCTCCAGATCGGCTTCGCCGTCGCCCTGGTCGCCCTGGTCGCCCCCGCCTGGAGCTCGCGCCGAACCCGGTAGCGGTTCGGGCCACGCGCCGGTCGGGCGGGTGCCCCGACCGGTGGACGGACCGGCGGAACGGCCCACGAACCGTCGCGGCTAGACTCACACGGCCGTAGTACTGGACATCCGTCCGGACCGGAGCCGGCGGCGACCGCGCGGCACCGGCCGAGAAGCACGCGAGGGATAGAACATGGTCGAGGCCTCCCCGAAGGTCGTTGTGGTCGTGCCCACCTACAACGAGCGGGAGAACCTTCCGGTCCTCGCCGGACAGCTCGCCGACCTCGGACTGCCGGATCTCCACCTGCTCGTGGTCGACGACAACTCGCCCGACGGCACCGGCGAGGTCGCGGACAAGCTCGCCGCCGAGTCCGGCGGCCGGATCCGGGTGCTGCACCGCACCGAGAAGGACGGCCTCGGCCGCGCCTACGTCGCGGGCATGACCCAGGCCCTGGAGGAGGGCGCGGACGTCGTGGTCCAGATGGACGCCGACCTCTCCCACCCGGCGGCCGTCCTGCCGACCATGCTGGAGACCCTGCTGGCCGACGACACCGCCGTGGTCCTCGGCTCCCGGTACGTGCCGGGCGGCTCGACCGCCGAGGAGTGGCCGTGGCACCGCAAGGCGCTCTCCAGCTGGGCCAACCTCTACGTGAACACCATCCTCGGCCTCGGCGTGCGGGACGCCACCGCCGGCTTCAAGGCCTGGCGCGCGGAGACGCTGCGGGCGATCGACCTGTCCACGGTGGACAGCAACGGGTACTCGTTCCAGGTCGAGCTGAACTACCGGGTGGTGCAGCGCGGACTCACCGTCAAGGAGGTGCCGATCCGCTTCGAGGAGCGGGTCAAGGGCGCGTCCAAGATGAGCCTCGCCGTCCAGGTCGAGTCCGCCCTCGCACCGTGGAAGCTGCTGCGGGACCGGCGTCCGCGCCCCTGAGGCGGCGGACCGTTCGGGTACCGGCGGGCCCCGGGAAGGTGTGAACCGGCGCTTCGGGGAAGAAGGTCCGCATGTCCCTGCTACCGGACTCCGTCGCCGCCGCGGTCCGCCGCGGCGCCCGCGAGCCCTTCGTCGTGCAGACCGTCCGGGCGACCGTCGCCGCCACCCTCTCCTACGTGGTGGCGACCTGGCTCAGCAGCGAGCCGGCCCCGCTGACCGCGCCGCTCACCGCGCTGCTGGTCGTCCAGGTCACCGTCTACTCGACGCTCACCACCAGCATCCGCCGGGTCAACTCGGTGGTGGTCGGCGTCCTGATCGCGATCGGCTTCAGCTCCGTGGTCGGGCTCTCCTGGTGGAGCCTGGGCCTGGTGATCCTGGCCTCCCTGGTCGTCGGACGGTTCGTCCGGGTGGACGAGTTCGTCCAGGAGGTCGCGATCAGCGCGATGCTGATCCTCGGCGTCACCAAACTCGCCTCGCAGGCCTGGGACCGGGTGCTGGAGACCCTGATCGGCGCGGTCGTCGGCCTGCTGTTCAACCTGCTGTTCGCGCCACCGGTCTGGGTGGACACGGCGGGCGAGTCGATCGAGGACCTCGCCCGCCGGGCCCGGCAGCTGCTGCTCGACCTGGCCGAGCAGCTCGACCGCCCCACCCCGGTCGCCCGCGCCGCCGAACGCCTGCACGAGGCCCGTCGGCTCGACCAGGCGATCGCCGACGTCGACGCCGCGCTCCGGCAGGCCGAGGACAGCCTCCGGCTCAACCCCCGGATCAGCGAGGGACTGCTCTCCCGGCTGGTGCTGCGGACCGGACTGGACACCCTGGAGATCTGCGTGGTGGTGATCCGGGTCCTCGCCCGCTCCCTCACCGACCTCGCCAAACGGCGGCCGGCCGGCGAACCGCTGGTCGCCCCGGACGTCGCGGTGGCCCTGGAGGAACTGCTGGCCCACGTCGGCGGCGCGCTGGTCAGCTTCGCCGTACTGGTCACCACCCAGGTCAGCCGGAACGCCGAGGAGGCCGAGCAGCGGCTGACCGCCGAGCTGGCCGCCGCCTGGGCGAGCCGGGAGAACGTGGCCCGGCTGCTGCTCGACCGGGTCCGCGAACACCCGGAGGCCTGGCAGCTGCACGGCGCGCTGCTGGCCGAGGTGGACCGGATCCTCGACGAGCTCGACCCGGAGCACCGCGGCCGGCGGCTGATGGAGGAGCTGGACCGGGCGTCGGTGGCGAGCCGGGAGCGGTTCTCCCGGCTCGCCTGGCTGCGCCGGCTCGTCCGGGGCGAGCGCCTGCGGGGCGGGCGGCTGCGGCCCTCACGGCTGCGGCGGCAGCAGCGGCAGCAGCGGCAGCGGAGCTGAACGGCCGGACGGGCGGCCGGGTGGGCGGGCGGCCGGAGAGCACCGGGCGGGCAGGGGCGTGGGCGGAGTCGCGGGCGGGCGGGGTCAGGGCATCGACCAGGGCTCCTGCGGGAGCGGGCGGCCGGTCTCCAGGTACGTCTTGAGGTTGGACAGGACGGCGGACCAGCCGGCCTCGGCGTCCGCGCGCTCGGCCTCGTCCGCGAGGTTGTCGTGGGTGACGGTGAGCCGGGTGAGGTCGCGGTACCCCTGGAGGTCGAAGGTCACCCGGGACGGCCCGGCCGGGCGCTGCTCGCCCGGACCGGCCCACGTGGTGACCAGCCGGTTCGGGCGGTCGACGGCCTCCACCGTGCCGACCACGTCGGCGGTGTCGGACCCGTCGGTGCGCCGGTGCTCCCACGCCGCGCCGGGCAGCCAGGTGGAGACGTTGCGGTGCCCCCAGTAGAGGCCGGACTCGTCGGCGCTGGTGAGGGCGTGCCAGACCGCTTCCGGGGTCGCGTGCAGGTAGAGGACGTAGCGGTGGGCGGGGGCGGCCATCCGGTCACCCCCGCGCGGCGTCGAGCAGCTGCTGGATGTCGATCTTGCGCATCGTCAGCATGGCGGCGAAGACCCGGTCGGCCTTGGCCCGGTCCGGGTCGCTGACCAGGTCGATCAGCACGCGCGGGGTGACCTGCCAGTTGAAGCCCCAGCGGTCCTTGAGCCAGCCGCACTGGCTCTCCTCGCCACCGCCCTCCAGGAGCCCCGCCCAGAGCCGGTCGACCTCGGCCTGGTCGTCGCACTCGATCTGGAGCGAGACCGCCTCGGTGAACGGGAACAGCGGGCCGCCGTTGAGGGCGACGAACGGCCGGCCGTCGAGTTCGAAGGCGACGGTCAGGACCTTTCCGGGGGTCCCCGGGCCCGCCTCGCCGTAGTGGGTGATCCCGGTGATCCGGGAGTTCGGGAAGAGCGAGACGTAGAAGCGGACGGCTTCCTCGGCCTGGTCGTCGTACCAGAGGCATGGGGTGATGTTCTGCATGGAGCCGACGGTAGCGGCGGGCCCCGGACGGACGGCCGCGCCACGGCCGGGGGTCACCGGTTCGGCGCCCCGGGCCGTGACGGACGCTGTCACACGAGCCGTGACGGAGGCCGTGACGGGGGCAGTGACGCGAGCCGTGACGGGGGTCGTGACGAAGGCTTCTGCGTCACGACCCCCGTCCGATGATCAGTGCACCCAGCCCGCGTACCGCTGGGTGAACCGCAGGCCCGTGGCGGCGGTGACCACCACGTCGTAGCGGCCCTGCTTGTCCAGCGGCCAGGCGAGGTTGACCTGCTTGCCGGGCCGGACCCGGACGGTCTGCGCGGTGCCGGCGAAGTCGTTGGGCGCGGCGGTGAAACAGACGTCGGTCATGCCGTCGTTGACCAGCTGCAGGGTGAGCCGCCCGGAGCCGGAGAGGTCGGCGGTGACGACCGGGACGCCGACGTCGTTCTGACCGTCGGGGAGGGCCGGCCCGTTCGCGCCGCTCCGGCCGTTCACGCCGTCCCGGATCACGGTGCCGGCGAAGCGGCGGACGAAGCCGTCGGGGCCGTGGACGGTGAAGTCGTAGCGGCCGTTGGTGGTCGCGGCCTCCCACACGTAGGTGGCGAAGGCGCCGGGCGCCACCGTGAACGGCGTGCCCGCGAACGGGTGGACGATGTTCGGGTAGACGGTGTACGGGAACGCCACGGAGCCGTCGTTGCTCATGGTGCAGGTGACCTTGCCGGTCCGCCGGTCCACCTCCACGTCCGCCCAGGGCTGGTAGGGCAGGTGGCGGTGCGGGCGGTCGCCGCGCTCCTGGACGGGCATGGACTGGGTTCCCGTGGCCGGGAGTCGGACGCCCGGGAGCTTGGTTCCCGCGTCGGCCCGGGCCATCAGGGCCGTGGTGTCGGGTAGTTGGGGGATGGAGTAGTCGGGTGCGGTGAAGTCGAAGCAGCTGGTGAGGTCGCCGCAGACGGCGCGGCGCCAGGCGGAGATGTTGGGTTCGGCGACGCCGGTGACCTGTTCCATGAAGCGCAGGACGGAGGTGTGGTCGAAGACCTGGGAGTCGACCCAGCCGCCGCGCGACCAAGGCGAGACGACCCAGAGCGGTACGCGGTTGCCGAGGCCGATGGCGCGGCCCTGGGTGAACTCCTCGGGGGTGCCGGCCTCGGGGGTGGGCGGGACCACGTGGTCGAAGTAGCCGTCGTTCTCGTCGTACATGACGAGGAAGACGGTGTGCTTCCAGACCTCCGGGTTGGACATCAGCGACTGGAGCGCCTGGTCGACCCAGTGCGCGCCGTACGCCGGACCGGCCTCCGGGTGCTCGGAGAACAGGTAGGGCGCGACCAGCCACGAGATGGTGGGCAGGGTCCCGTCCTTGCAGTGGGCGTCGAACGCGGCCGGGTCGAACTTGGTCAT